>JAQYVS010000074.1 GCA_030145365.1 Desulfofustis sp.
TTCATATGCAGCAGGATTGCTTCTCCTTCTACATATTCAAAGCTGATGTTCGCAGTGTTGGGCAGTCTTTTTTCCTTATTGCCGTTCAGGATAGATTGGGGAATGGTAGTGAGCAAACCGTTTTCAAGTTTGTCCCTCAGATCCTTAACCCTGGTATTTTCTTCCTCCATTTTTTCTTCTGCGAGCTCACAGGCCTTGCCCAGGGCCACGATTGATGCAACATTTTCGGTACCTGCTCTTCGACCATGTTCCTGATGACCACCTGCCATAAACGGGGCGAAGGCCGTTCCTCGTTTTACGTATAAGACCCCGACCCCTTTAGGTGCGTGCAGCTTATGGCCGGACATTGAGAGAAAATCGATATCGAGTTCCTTCAAATTAATCGGAATTTTACCTACTGCCTGTACCGCATCGGTATGAAACAAAACATCTCTTTCTTTTGCCGCCCGGGCCATTTCCTGAACCGGTAGGATGACACCCGTTTCATTGTTGGCCCACATAATGCTGGCTATTGCAGTATCATCGGATAAAGCCTTAAGGTAATCTTCAAAGTCAACGAGGCCGTCTTCCGAAACTTTTAACATGGTTACCCGATATTTATTTCCGGTAATCGAGCTCAGAGTTTCGCACAGATTTTTCACAGCCGGATGTTCAACCCGGGTGGTGACGATGTGGCGTTTTTCTGGATTGGCTCTCAGGGCTGACAGGATTGCCGTGGAATCACTCTCTGTTCCGCAGCTGGTAAAAACCAGTTCATCGCTATCAGCGCCCAACAGTGCTGCAACCTGTTCCCGAGCTTTAGTTACTGCCGCCCCTATCTGGCCGCCGAAGGAATGCATACTGGAAGGGTTGCCATAATATTCCTGCAAATAGGGAGACATTGCTTCGAACACTTCGGGGGCGACCATCGTCGTCGCATTATTATCCATATAGACGACTTTTTCTTGGGTCATCACTTGTCTTCCTCCACAATCAAAGTGTCAAGTACCTGCTCGCGCAGTTTCCTCTCCACGAATTCTTTTAGTGTTGTCTGGGACTTGAAGCAGCTGGTGCACTGACCTCGCAACGAGACAATAACGTAGTCTCCATCCACATCGATCAGCTCAATATCGCCGCCGTCCATCTTCAGACCGGGTCGCACCTCCCGTTCGAGAACATCTTCAATTTTCTTGATTTTCTGCAATGTGGTCATCCGTTTCGGTTTTTGAGAGGCTTTAACAACCTTCAGACCATCTGAAATTGTTTGCAGGAGAAGTCCTTCAAGTTTATCTTCACATTTTCCGCATCCACCACCAGCCTTGGTGAAATTGGTAATCTCTTCAACTGAATGAAGGTTTGACTCTTTGATGGCCCGAATCACTTCCAGATCAGTGACACCAAAACATTCGCAGATCACATCTCCTTCAGCCATCGGCAGACTCAGACCTCGATAATCGGCAATGGCAGCTTCCAATGCTTCTCTTCCCATCACCGAACAGTGCATCTTTTCTTTGGGTAAGCCCCCCAGAAAATTGGCTATATCTTCATTTGTTATTTTTTCCGCCTCACTGATATCCATGTCCTTAATCATTTCAGTCAAAGCGGAGGAGGAGGCAATGGCGCTGGCACAGCCAAAGGTTTTGAATTTCGCATCAACAATGCGATCGCCATCAATCTTTAACGTTAACTTAAGTGCATCTCCACAGGCAAGTGATCCGACATCGCCGACACCATCGGCGTTTTCGATTTCGCCGACGTTTCTGGGATTTTGAAAATGTTCAGTGACCGTATCGGTATATAACCACATATATTACTCCTAAGAATTGAATATTTATCCGTACTATATCTGCGTGCTAATCGACAATAATACCTGGCCACCGATTTGCAACCATCAAAGCGTACCCTAATCTGCCAGCAAACCTGCTTCTCTGAGCATCTGTTTTGCAGCTTGAACCAGGCTTGGGGTACCATCAGGATCTCGCGATTCAACGTAGAACCTAACTTTCGGTTCGGTACCTGAAGGCCTGATCATCAACCAGGAGTTATCCTCAAAGATCATCTTGCGACCGTCCTTCGTTATGATTTCTTTAATAATTTTTTGATCAGGACCAACGGTGACAACACTGCCCTCTTTATACTTTTCTAGGTGCCCGAGGGCATGAGTCAGTTCATCGCCCTGCAGAGAAACTACGACACCGTCACGATCGGGACAATAGACACCGTAAATTTCATCCATCTCCCGTTTGAAATCTCCAAGATTCTTGCCGCTGGTAATGACCATATCAATGGCCAGCAACAGCCCGATATAGGCATCTTTTTCCGGTGTGTGGCCAATTATTGATATGCCGTCTGATTCTTCGAAATAAACCAGGGCTTTTCCGATCACCGGTTTAAATTCTTTAAATCCAACCTTTGTTTCGAACAATTCTTCACCGAGTTTCTCAGCTACACTGTTAGCCAGATTGGAGGTCGCCACCGTTTTCGCAACCATACCCTTCAATCCTTTGTATTCATGGAGGAAGTGGTAGGCCATTGCTCCAAAATGGTTCATACTTATTTCGGTAGCACCATCGGTGAAACGTATTCGGTCGGCATCAGGATCGATTATTGCTCCTATTTTAAATTTTTTATCAGAGGCTTGTAGTTGACGGCTCACCATTGCCATATTGGCAGAGGATGGCTCCGGAGCAATCCCGCCAAAGGTCACATCCGCATCACCTCGGATCAGTTCCAGCCGATTTGTTGCCGCTCCCAAAAGCCGCTTGATATGTAACCTGGAAGCTCCATGGACTGAATCAATCACAAGAATCATACCCTCATTGTTTGCCGCATCATCGATCAACTTATGATAATCAATTCCATGGATGGTCTTGCTCTTTTCCACGAGCTGCAGCCACATCCCGAAAGAATCAAGTTCTACCAATCCCCCTGGCGACTCAGCCTCTTGGCATTCGAATTCAGCGCCTGTTTGTATGCGTTCTCTAGATTTTTCAGTTATCAGAGAGGTGAGCTCTGAAGCAGCCGGCCCACCATCGGCAGCATTGTATTTATAACCGCCATATTCAAGCGGGTTATGCGACGGTGTGAGGTTGACCGAAAAGGCAGCTTGTACCTGCAGCAATGCTGCAGACAACACTCCTGTCGTCGATTCGCCGCAAAAATACACCTTGAATCCTTGTTTCATAAGTGTCTCAGCCACACTGCGACCGAGAATTTCACCACCGAATCGATTGTCCCAGCCCACCAAACAGCCACGCTTTCTTGCCTCATCAAGCGAGGATACGCCGAGATGTTCACGTAATTCAGGCTTATCTTCGGCCAAGTGATAGAGATCGACAATGGCTTCAGTAACGCAGACAACAGATCGGACATAAACATCTTTTCCCAAAACACCTCGCCAGCCTGATGTACCAAACGTTATTTCCTTACGAGGTATTCCATCATTGGTCTCTATCTCGTCTTGGACCAACGCATACGTCGCATCAATCGCACTCTGCACGCCGGTGTCACCTTTGTTTTTTAATTGTACCAATTCCTTGATTAGGCCGAAATAATCACTGTCCGCGTGACTGCCTGGAACCAGATATTTTGCCTGCAATTGTCGAATGTTCTCTTTTATGTTCACCTTTCTCACTCCCTCTCTTTGAGCTTTACTCAACTCGCTTTAAAAACGAAGCAATAGTTTCTTGGTAGCCTTTTCACCACTTATCGGATCTTTTGTTTATGCGCCTGGTTCGTCAAGATTTATTGCCTTATCTATCAACATCACGGGTATATCGTCTATGATTTCATAGAGCAGGCGACATTTTTCACAAACAAGCCCTGATTCATCACTTTTCAGCTCAATAGGCCCCTTGCATCGGGGACAGGCAAGTATCTCCAAGAGTTCTTTGCTGATCATCCTTATCTCCTGATTTTTGTTGGTGACATACGGTCAATTATTATGACAAAGGCCCGGAACTTTTGTATAAGTCATCTGGACCTGAAAATTGGGACATGGTAGAGTAGCAAGATTAAAGCATAATGTCCTGGAAATCAAACTAATGGAACAAGACAATGAGTCAATCTATCGCCTTTATCGGCGGAGGTCAGATGGCCGAAGCCTTGATAAAGGGCCTGCTTCAGTCAAAAACCTATTCGTCTGACCAGATATTAGTAGCGGAAGTTGTCGAGCAAAGAAGGACATATCTCAAATCAACCTATCAGCTTCTCTGTACTCCAGATCTCACAGAAATCATACAAAACGTCCAAACCATTGTTCTTGCCGTAAAACCACAGGTCATGAACTCTGTGCTGACAGCACTCAAGCCTGCTTTTTCATCTCAGCTTGTTATCACAATCGCAGCAGGTCTGCCGCTGTCGTTTTATGCTAACCATCTTGGAACCAATTTCGGCATCATTAGGGTCATGCCTAACATGGGCGCCCTGATACTTGAAGGCGCCTCTGCCTTATGCCGCAATCAATCGGCATCTGAAAAGGATCTGCAGTTTGCCGAGAATTTGTTCTCAACTGTCGGCAACACGGTAATTGTTGAAGAGAAATTGATGGACGCGGTAACCGGATTAAGTGGCTCGGGCCCAGCCTATGTATTTTCATTTATTGAAGCTTTGATTGACGGGGGAGTAAAGGCAGGATTAAGCAGACCAGTTGCCAGGGCTCTTGCAATACAGACCGTTTTAGGCGCAGCATTGTCTCTTAAAAACTCAGAACTCCATCCAGCCGTTCTTCGTGATCAGGTTACTTCTCCCGGTGGGACGACCGCCAGTGGATTGCAGGTGCTTGAAAATGCAGGTTTTTCCGGAATAATCATCAACGCCGTTGAAGCCGCCTGCAGTCGCTCACGCGAACTTGGAGAAGGCTGATGATGTACGGGAACCAGAAGACTCACCGGATAAAGGATTTTCAGTTACGTCAGGCTGGAATCATCGTTAAAAAAGATGATGCCGAAGCGCTGCAATACGGTGTGCAGCTGCAAAACTGGCTCGAGAAACATTCAATTCGCTCCGATCTGAATCAACTCACGCCCGGCCTGGATATAGCGATCATCTTGGGAGGAGACGGCACCTTATTGCACGTGGCAGAAACAGCAGCCCGTTATGGTATCCCGGTTATTGGGATTAATCTCGGTAATCTCGGTTTTCTTACAGAACTCACGGAGCAAGAAACAATACCCGCGCTTGAGGAAATCATAGGCGGGACGGTAAGCATGGAACATCGTTTGATGTTAAAATGCCGGATTATCCGCAAGAATGGAAATGAGCCTTATCGCTATGCACTCAACGATGTGGTTATTAATAAAAATGCGGCCGACAGACTGCTGCACCTCTCAACCAAAGCAAACGAAAACTATATCACGACCTATAGAGCAGATGGTCTGATCATATCCACCCCGACGGGATCAACCGCTTACTCTCTTTCTGCCGGAGGTCCACTCGTTCACCCCGGTCTGGAAACAATCCTGTTGACACCGATCTGTCCGTTCATGTTGAGCAGTCGACCGATCATCCTACCGCCAGACACCATTGTCAGTTCACAGTTCATCAGTGAAGAGAGTGATTCTTCTGCCAATATCATCGTTGACGGCCAGCACGTCTGGGAAATGAATTCAGGAGATATCCTAGAGGTTCAGACTGCGGAACACCCCCTGCATCTTATCGTCTCCGCCAGAAATGATTATTTCACCATTCTCAGAAATAAATTGAAATGGGGAAGCAACGATTAGCGCTGAGGGCAGCACAGGAAGATCATTCATGACTCAGATATATTGTCTGATCTGCCAAGATAGATAAAACTACTAACAAACGATTGGTGGTACATTTCTATTTTTGCTTTTTGATTCCGTACTTCTTCATTTTGTACTGCAGCAGACTCTTGGTGATGCCCAACTGTTCAGCCGCTCGCGCCTGAACATGAGCTGTTTTTTCAAGGGCCCGGTTAAGCATTCGCTCTTCAACCGTGTACAGTACATCGTTTAATTCTACGGAATCAGGAATAAAATTAAGTATGTCGAAATCTTGGCTCCATTGCGCGTCTTTATCAATCGATACTGACTCGGGTTGCACATCTTCAGGACCGATCAGATTGTCGTTACATAATATAGCAGCTCGTTCAATGGTATTTTCAAGTTCCCGGACATTGCCCTCCCATGGGAGGTTTACCAGGAGCCTCAGTGCTTCAGCTGATATCTCCAAATTGTCCTTGCCAAGATTGTGACCACATTTCTCTATGAAATGATCAACCAGAAGCGGAATATCGTCCATTCTTTCCCGCAGAGGCGGCAAGGCCAGGTGTATCACGTTGAGTCGATAGAACAGGTCCTCTCTGAATCGCCCCTGCTGAACTTCTTCCTTTAAATCTTTGTTTGTGGCACTGATTATTCGTACATCGACATCCTGCGTCCGGGTTCCCCCAACTCTTTCAAAACTTTTATCCTGTAATAGACGCAGGAGTTTTGTTTGCAACGAAAGCGGGATTTCACCTATCTCATCGAGAAAAATAGTGCCCTGGTTGGCAATTTCAAACCGTCCTTTACGCATCGATATGGCATTTGTAAAAGCGCCCTTTTCATGTCCAAACAGTTCACTTTCAAGCAGATCATCAGTCAGTGCTGCACAATTTACCGCGATAAATGGATGTCCTTCCCGTGGACTGTTCACATGTATTGCCTTGGCTACCAGTTCCTTGCCTGTGCCGCTTTCTCCGGTAATCAGAACGGAAGCCGGAGTAGGAGCAACCTTTTCGATAAGTTCGTAAATCTGAATCATTCGCGGATTTTTGCCGACCATGGCACTGTATCCGGCCCGCTGTCTCATCTCCTCCCTGAGCCTGGTATTTTCTCTGATCAACGAATAGTGGCTTACCGCCTTATTAATAGTGACGATGAGTTCATCGTTGGAAAACGGCTTTGCCAAGTAGCTAAAAGCCCCGGCTTGCATGGCGGAAACTGCTTTCTCAACTTCAGCATAGGCAGTAATAATCACCACCGGAATATTGTCATCGTAGTGCTTGACCTCCTGCATCAGGATGGAACCGTCTTTACCCGGCATCTGCATATCGGTAATCACTAGGTCAAGGTCCACTTCCTTTACGATATCAATCGCGTCATCGGTTCCGGGAGCGGTATAAACCTCAAAACCCTCATCTCTAAGCAACTCGGAGAGAACAACAAGGTAATTAGGTTCGTCGTCAACAACAAGAATGGTATGCATAGCCATGATTTCTAGTTCGGTGTATTAATTAATCTGTATTGCTCCATTAATGTAAGCAACTCAAATGGTACGGGGTGATTTTTATGCCCAGCCATCGATGTTCCCGGTCGAATATTTCCATGATAATCACTGCCGCCCGTTTCAAATAGATTGCAGGACTGGGCAAGACGACGGAGTTTTCTGTGAAACTTGCCTTTCTGGGTAGGGTAAAAGGTTTCAACCCCGTCCAACCCAATCTTCTTTAATCTAGCCAACAGATTGTCAAGTACATCAATGGAACGGTTTATCTGCACCGGATGTGCCAGCACAACAGAGCCCCCGCTGGCATGAATCAGTGTTATCGCTTCTTCCACGTGATAGATGAAACGTGAAACATATCCTTTCTTACCCTTTCTTAAATATAAAGTAAAAGCCTGGTCAATTGATTTAACTATATTTTTTTTCACCATTAACCGGGCGATATGAGGTCGACCGGTTTGACCATTTCCAGAGATCACCTGCAATTCTTCATCCGAGACATCCAACCCCATAGCCTGCAGGTTGGCAATAATTTTTGAATTACGTTTATTTCTAGATTCCTGCAACACTGATAAACCACCAAGCAGCTGGGAATCCTGATGGTTGAAATTATAACCCAATAGGTGAAAATGAATATCATCAAGAAAAACACTCAGTTCCACCCCGGAAATAACCCGCAGGTCCAAACGCGCTCCGGCTCGAAGGGCTTCGGAGGTACCATCCACAGTATCATGGTCGGTTATTGATATGGCCTTGAGTCCAATGTTTTTTGCAATCTCAACAAGTTCAGTCGGACTGTAGGTACCATCTGAAAATGTTGAGTGCACGTGAAGATCCATCATTTTTTAACCATACCCATCGTAACCGGTCTTATCAATACATGAGAAATGGAAATATTCCGGTGATTGGCTTTTCTTGATGAAATATATATCTCTTATCGTTCGATCACGGCTCTGGACAAATATGTATTGATCCTGATACACTGGGCGCTGCTTCGTCTCATGATGAGAAGATTCGATATTGATTAATAAAGATAATATGTCTGCACTAAAAATTCTTGCTGCTGTTCTTTCAGTAAATGTTTTTCTTTCCTTTCCTCTTTGGGCCTCAGAGAAGTCGTCTCCGCCCGGCAGTATCACCTCGGTGGCGGCTTATCATAGGGCCTATCCGAGGTTGATGGAGTTGCTGAACAATAAGAATCAGTATTTAGGCTCCCCGCTTTTTATCCGAATTTTCAAGCAATCAAACGAGCTGGAAATTTGGATGCCTTCAAAAAACGGAAGATACGAACATTTTAAAACTTATATTATCTGTTATTTCTCAGGGGAACTCGGGCCAAAAGTCAAGGCAGGAGATAAACAGAGTCCCGAAGGTTTTTATCGGATCGGTCCAAATCAGATGAATCCGTGGAGTAAACATCATCTATCCTTTAATCTCGGTTATCCCAATGAATACGATCAGGCCCAGAGCTGGACCGGTGCCGCCCTGATGATCCACGGCCGTTGCTCATCCGCAGGTTGTTTTGCAATGACTGATTATTATATGGATGAAATCTATACACTGGCTGATGCGGCACTGGCTCATGGGCAGCCGGAAATCAAGGTCCATGTGTTTCCGTTTCGATTGACTGCTGATAACCTGAAACTCCATGGGGGCTCTCCATGGATCGGTTTCTGGCTCAACTTAAAGGAAGGATTTGATCTCTTTGAAAAATATCGCTTTCCTCCCCGGGTGGAAGTTGAAAACGGTAGATACGCATTCACCCACGAATATGATCAGTCTCTAGCAAGGATCGATAACAGAGACTGAACTGTTTAACACCATCCGATGTACTTGGTTTTTATTTCTGCATCAGCTTTTCCCTGTCGAGTAGAGTGATCGATCTGCCTTCGACTTTGATCATTTTTTCATCACTCATTTTAGAAAATATACGCGACAAGGTTTCTGGTATCGTACCAAGCAGACTGGCAAGCTGACCTTTGGACACAGTCAGGTT
>JAQYVS010000101.1 GCA_030145365.1 Desulfofustis sp.
GGTATGTATGAGCGAGCAGAGCGTATTGGCCGTTAAGGCAAGGGGCTTATACAAAGCTATGTGCCAGACGGAATGGAACGCAACCGTCACCGGTATTGTTGTCGGAGTTCTCTCGGTATTGATTATGGCCTGGTGGCGTCCCTGGGGAGCGGTCGGGGCTATACGTAACTGGGGCGATTGGTTGATGTACGGACTAACCTCATTATTGGGAACCGATGTTGGTATTTTTGCCTATTATGAAGAGGCTCCTAGGGCCATTCTGGTCAGTTCCGGTTCTGTCATAGGAATCGGTTTTATCGTGGGTGCTTTTGTTTCGGCCTGTTTGGGAAAAGAGTTCGCACTGCGAATTCCTCCTTATCGGGAAATGGTTAAAGCGGTTATCGCTGGTATCCTCATGGGTATTGGGGCAACATTGGCCGGCGGCTGCAACGTGGGTGGTTTTTATAACGCCATCGGAAATCTTGGCGCCAATGGTTTTGCGATGATGCTCGGCCTGGTTTTTGGTGTGATTCTTGGGCTGAAACTGCTCTATTTGGAGATGGAACATATCAGCTGGGGAGACGGTGGTGCAAAAACCATTGATTTTCCAAACCCGATTGTCTTCCTGCTTGGCTTGGCTGCCTTTCTGTTTCTGATTTTCAAGGCTTACGGTTACTCTGCCAATGAAGACAGCGACTATATCGCCTCGCTCAACGGGGTAATACTGATTGCCGCCGCTCTGGGATATGCGATGCAAAGGGGCCGCTGGTGCATGGTTCAGGGATTCAGGGAACCTCATATGACCGGCGACTGCACAATGGCGAAGTCTGTCATGTTGTCCATGCTGGTGGTGGCGGTTGGTGCCGCTGTGTTAAAATACGAAGTTCCCATGCGAGCTGATGGGGAGGCGATACTGAACCCGATCAACTACATTCGAGGAACCTTTGGCTGGGGCGGGGTTGTCGGTGGTTTTGTTTTTGGGCTTGGAGCAATGTTTGCCGGCGGCTGCGGATCCGGAACCCTGTGGAGGGTTGGCGAGGGGCAGGTCAAATTGATGATGGTGGTACCGTTTTTTGCGATAACCTCTTCAATTCTTACTGGCTGGTTCCGTGATATGGAATTTGAAGCCGACGGCGTGCTTGGTAAGTACGTTTATTTACCCGATGCTATGGGCTATGGTCCGACTCTGCTGTTGATCGTGCTCTTTTTGCTGATCTGGTATCTTGTTGTGACCTGGAATGAAGAAACAAACAAATTGATTGTTCCTATGTAACGCGAACGTCACGCTGCTCAGAAAGGCCGAATTTTCCTTTTGGAGAATCCGGCCTTTTTTTTTATTATGTGCTTTATGCTCGATATATTGGTCACAAACGTTTAACACTTAGGGCTTAAAGCGGTTGTTTTGCCAAGCAATCCATATCATGGGAGTTACGATATGAGAAAAACGGCGATATTCAAGAGCGATGTCTTTCTGATGCACGATCCTGGACCGAACCATCCGGAGCGCATTGATCGACTCAGAGTTATCTACGACTACATCAATAGAGCTGAGGTGAAAGATAAGTTTATCTTCCCCGATTTTGAACCGGCTGATATCTCAAGTATTGAAAGAAATCATAGCAGTTCCCTGGTTCAAAGGGTTTCCGAGACCTCAGGAAAGACCTATGATTTTCTGGACCAGGATACCGCCACATCGGCTCGATCTTATGAGGCGGCGCTGCTAGCCGCCGGTTCCGTAACCCGTGGTGTTGATTTGCTGTTGGATAACGAGATTGACAACGGATTTGCCCTGGTTCGTCCCCCGGGGCACCATGCAGAGAAAGAGCGTTCCATGGGATTCTGTTTGTTTAACAATGTGGCGGTTGCAGCCTTGTACGCGCAGGCCCGCCATGATTTACAACGGATCATGATCGTTGATTGGGACCTGCACCATGGAAACGGAACCCAGTTTTCATTTTATAATTCCCAGAAAGTACTCTACCTTTCAACCCATCAGTATCCATATTATCCTGGTACCGGTGCTCTGCAGGAGGTTGGTCTTGGTGACGGGGAGGGCTTTACTGTTAACGTTCCGTTACCTGGAGGATTGGGAGATAGCGAGTATGCTGCTATTTTTAACGATATTGTAATTCCGGTGGGACGGGCGTATCAACCACAGCTTATCCTGGTGTCGGCCGGATTTGATATTTACCATGGTGATCCTCTGGGCTCCATGTCGGTGGGGCCGGCCGGTTTTGCTTATATGACCAGGTCCCTGGTCGAGCTCGCTGAAGAAATTTGTGACGGTCGGCTGCTGGTGACCCTGGAAGGGGGCTACAACCTGAAAGGCCAGCGCGAGGGGGCTCTGGCCGTGTTGGCTGAGCTTATTGGTGAGCCGTTGGATGGAGAGGGTACCGGTGGCTACCTTGATGAAGCGACGTTCGCAGCATTTGCTAATAATCATGACTCACACGAGGCCATAGAAAGGGCTCGTCAAACCGCAAATAAATATTGGAAGATATGAGAAGGGGTAGGCTTTGATGTTTGCTGAAAAGAGGCTGTTTTGTTGACAGACAAGCCGGCAAAAATTTTGATTGCGGACGATGAGGCCTTGGTCTGCTCAACGATTGCAAAGATTTTGGGCACCTTTGGCTATACGACACAAATGGTTGAGGGGGGGCGGCAACTCCTTGAATGTGTTGATGATTCATACGACGTGATTTTACTCGACATCAATATGCCTGGTATGAATGGCTTTGAAACCCTCAATGAGTTGAATAAGAAGGGGCACGAAATACCGGTTTTGTTCTTGACCGGTGCCGGATCAATGGACCATGCGCTTAAGGCCATAAACATGGGGGTTTATGACTTCTTGACCAAACCGATTGAAGATCTTGATATCTTTAATGTAAAAATCCGCCGGGCCGTTGAAAAAAGGATGTACGTTCTCCGGGAACGAAGGTATAAAGAAGCGCTTGAAGAGGATGTACAGAAAAAAACAAAGCAGTTAAAAGAGCAGAACAAATTATTACGCGCCTATAGCAATAGCCTGGAGAACGCCACTGTGCAATTGATGAGCAGCCTTCAAAACGCAATGGAAGAGAAGGATTATTATACTGCCGGTCATACCATGCGTGTTACCGAGTATGCTGTCAAGCTTGGAGCGGCCATGGAGCTGGAAAGCCGTGAACTTGTTGTACTCAGAAGGGCTGCCCAGTTTCACGATATCGGAAAACTGGTAATTGATCTCTCCTGTATTCAGAAACCGGAATCACTCAGCAGCAAGGAGCTGGAGCTGATCAAAAAACACCCGACAGTTGGGGCCAATATCATAAAACCACTCGGCTTCATGGATCAGGAACTGTTTATTGTCAGGCACCATCATGAACGAATGGACGGATCGGGGTATCCGGACGGACTGACCGGGGATAAACTCGACGATCTGACCAAAATAATCATGGTGGTTGACAGCTATGATGCGATGACTTCAAGCAGAAATTACCGGACCAATATGGACACACAAGAGGCACTGGAGGAGCTTAACAACTGTTCCGGAAGCCTGTTCGACCCTGATGTTGTCAGGGTTTTTTCCGACAATGTTCAAGGATTTATTCCTGAGCAGATTGGCGTGCCGGAACCATCACGTGAAATTTTGAGCTAATAATATAAAACGAGTTAAAAGCAAATGAAAATCCGTCAGGAAGAAGTGGAGCATGTTGCTCATCTGGCCCGATTGAATCTGGACGCCGATGAACTTGCTCAAATGACCGAGCAGCTCGATATGATTCTTGGCTATGTGGCCAAACTTGATGAGTTGGACACAAAAGGCATCGAGCCGACAACCCATGCTTTTTCCATAACCAATGCCTTTCGAGATGATAGCGCCAAAGAGTCGCTGGAGCAGGCCAAGGCTTTGGAAAATGGGCCGGAACAGAACGGGGAATCTTTTATTGTACCTCGGATTATCTGAAACAGTTGTTATATGAGTTACTGAACCACTCGGTAAAAGAGGCCCTGAGGGGGCTCGTTTTTTTTGAGGTAGTAGATGGAGCCGTATGAGTTAAGCGTGACCGAAGCCCTGGATCAACTGAGCGCAAAAACATTATCTTCTGTGGAGCTGACTCAGAGCTGTCTGGATCGTATAAACCGAACAGAAAAGTCGATTTCAGCCTTTATAACGATCGACTCCGAACAAGCGTTGCATCAAGCGCATGAGGCAGATCGAAAGCGGACACAGGGCAGTGGCGGATCATTGTGCGGAGTGCCGGTTTCCGTCAAGGACCTGATGTGTACCAAAGGCGTGAAAACAACGTGTGGGTCAAAAATTCTTGAGAATTTTATACCGCCATACGATGCCACCGTTGTTGAAAAACTGCAGGAGCAGGGAGCTGTAATTGTCGGAAAAGCGGCAATGGATGAATTTGCCATGGGGTCCACTTCCGAGAACTGTGCCTTCGGCACTCCGGCAAACCCGTGGAATGTTGACTATATAGCTGGAGGTTCTTCAGGAGGCTCGGCAGCCTCGGTTGCCGCAGGCCAGGTGCTCGGATCTCTCGGGTCCGATACCGGTGGATCAATTCGCCAGCCGGCCTCGCTGTGCGGTATCGTCGGCATGAAACCGACCTACGGAAGGGTCTCGCGTTACGGTCTGGTCGCTTTTGCCTCTTCCCTTGACCAGATTGGGCCTTTGACTCGAGATGTGACGGATTGTGCCGTGATGATGGAAGTGATCAGCGGTTATGACCGGCGTGACTCAACATCGGTCGACCTTCCCGTTGAAGATTATCGAGCTTTTTTGGTTGATGGACTTGATGGGGTCAGGGTAGGAGTTCCCCGGGAATATTTCGGAGAAGGGCTCGATCCCGAAGTAAACCGGGTTGTGATGAACGGGGTCGAGGTGTTGAAATCAGCTGGTGCTGAGATTGTTGACGTATCGATACCCCATGTCAACTATTGTGTTGCCGTCTATTACCTGATTGCTCCGGCCGAGGCGAGCTCTAATCTTGCCCGCTACGACGGGGTGGCCTATGGACTCAGGGACAGCGGTAATGATGACCTTTTTGAGATGTATAAAGAGACACGCTCCCGGGGCTTTGGTCCGGAGGTGAAACGGCGGATTCTGATCGGTACGTACGCCCTTTCTTCTGGGTACTATGACGCCTACTACAAGAAAGCATCCCAAGTCAGGACCCTGATTTTGAACGACTTTAAAAAGGCGTGGGAGTCGTGTGATCTGCTTGTATCACCGGTTACTCCGACACCGGCCTGGAAAATCGGAGAGAAGGTTGATGATCCATTGGCGATGTATTTATCGGATATATTCACCCTCTCAACCAACCTGGCCGGGTTACCGGGTCTATCCGTACCTGGCGGTTTCAGTGAAAACGGGCTGCCGATTGGAATACAGCTGCAAGGCATGCATTTCCAGGAAGGAGCACTACTTAGATGTGGATACAACCTGGAAAAAGGATTGAATCTTGAACGCAAAATACCATCGTTATAGATCTGGTATTACTCTTTCTGAATAGGCAAACTACACTAAGAGGCTGCGCCGTGAATCTGCAGGTACCTAACAACATTAGTGAAATAACCCCTTACCCACCCGGAAAACCCATTGAAGAACTTGAGCGGGAATACGGCATAAGCGGTTCCATCAAACTTGCTTCCAATGAAAATCCGTTTGGACCTTCTCCAGTTGCACTTTCAGCCATGCAATCGGCGCTTGAGAAGCTGCATCGCTATCCCGACGGTTCTTGCTATTACCTGAGCGAGTCTTTGAGCGCTCATCTGGGTGTGGATCAGGCCCAGATAGTGTTTGGCAACGGCTCCAATGAAATCATCGAATTTCTGGTCAAGGCTTTCGTTACTGAAAATGACGAGGTCATAACAAGCCATCCGTCTTTTTTAATGTACCAGAAGTTTGTGCAGGTCCGAGGTGGTACCAATCAGGTGCTGCCGCTCAAAGGGATGGCCCACGATCTGGAGAAGATAGCCGTTCTGGCATCTGCCCGAACGAAGCTCATTTTCCTCGATAATCCAAACAATCCAACCGGTACCTTAATTTCAGCGGACCAGCTTGAGTTGTTTTTGTCTCGGCTGCCTGAACATGTGATTGTGGTTCTCGATGAGGCCTATATAGACTTTGTTGAGGACGATAAAAAATACGACACCATATCTCTTATTAACGATGTGGCCGGCCGTTGCGGTGTTGTCTGCCTGAGAACCTTTTCTAAGGCCTATGGTCTTGCCGGGCTGCGCATCGGTTATGGGCTGATGAGCAAAGACATAGCAGCCTGTCTGCATAAAGTCAGACAGCCTTTCAATGTTAACCTGGTGGCCCAGGAGGGTGCCCGGGCAGCCCTTGCAGATCAAGCATTCTATGTAAAAACCTTGAAAATGACAGCAGACGGAAAGCGATATCTGATGTGTGAGGTTGAAAAACTTGGCTGCACTGCCTACCCGTCTCAAACTAATTTTTTCTTGATCGACGTAAAAACCGATGCGACCAGCCTCTACGAAGAAATGCTGTTAAAGGGGGTCATTATCAGATCCATGAAAGCCTATGGGTTTCCCCAGTTTATTAGAATTTCCATTGGCACAGATCAGGAAAACAGACGGTTTCTTGATTGTCTTCAGGGGGCATTACAGGAGTGCGGCAATGTCTGAGAAGCAAACGGTTACCATTGCCATAGACGGACCGTCCGGGGTCGGTAAATCGACGATCAGTAGAAAGGTCGCCGCAAGATTTGGTTTTACCTATCTCGATACGGGGGCGATGTATCGGGCTGTGGCTTGGTATATCAAGAAACACCGGATAGATTTGGACGATAGCTCAGCAATTGAAACAGCCCTTGAACACATAGATATCGATCTGCTTCCTGCCAAACATGAAACCGAAGACGTCGGAGTTCTGCTCAACGACGAAGATGTGAGTGAGCTGATTCGCAGTCCAGAAATGTCGATGCTGGCTTCGAGCGTATCAGCCATTCCTGCCGTCAGGGATAAACTGACGAGGGTGCAGCAAGAGCTTGGCAGGCGGGGAAATATCGTGGCCGAAGGAAGAGATACCGGCACCGTTGTTTTTCCCGGGGCCGAGTATAAGTTTTATCTCGATGCCCAGCCTCAGGAGCGATCCGGAAGAAGAGCACGGCAATTGCGGGCCAGGGGGGAAACGGTTGACGAAAAGAAGCTGTTGGAAATGACGATAGCCAGGGATAAGCAGGACAGTGAGCGCGATATTGCACCGCTAAGAAAAGCAGATGATGCGGTCGTGATTGATACGACAGCGCTTGATATATCCCAGGTCCTTACCGTAATTACAGATAAAATCAGTTTGTAAGCGATACCCGGTGTTCAAGTAAGCGATACCTGAACACCGGAGAAATCTGGAAACCGACTTTAGTCAATCACAAAATCTGCCCGTCTGTTCTGGCTTCGGGCAAAATCGGTCTGCTCGTAAAAGAGCGGTCGATCTTCACCATAGCTGACGGTTCGGATTCTGGTTGCTTCAACACCGAGATTAATCAGGTACTCACGGATGTTGATGGCCCGCTTTTCACCAAGGGCCAGGTTGTACTCCTTGGTTCCACTATCATCACAATTTCCCTCGACGATAACTGTGTTGGAAACCTGTTTCACATATTCGGCATTTTGAATCATCCGATCGGCCATATCCGGACGAATGATCGCCTGATCAAAATCAAAATAGACCGGGGACAGCCCAGTGGTAGAACGACCGTGCATCTGCTTGTATTCGTCACTCTGTTCTCCCGGGGTGCCGCTGCCTGAATCACTCGTTGATGTGGTATCGTCGAGTGTACCTTCAATGGCCAGGCTGTTTTCTGAATAAGCTCCGCTATCTGTCTGATAATCAGTGGAACTTGTCTGGCCGCTGACTTTTTTAGTCGAATCGGGTGGGATAACCGGCTTTTTGGAGCATCCTCCGGTAAACACGGCAACAAGAGCAGTGATTGCTACAACAACCAGGAGCCTCATGACGACCTTTTTCATACCTTTTCCTCTTCCTCTGACGGTTCTTGTGGGTGACTGGATTTTGGACCGGTATTTTGCTACAAATCGGGTACAATCTCCCCAATACGTGCCTTTTTATCCGGTGAACCTATTCTAGCCGGATTGCAAAAGAGGTCAAGATTTTTATCGCAGTGAAACCTTTTGTTTCCAATAACAACTTGAGTACTGAGTCGGTATCCACCTGTTGGTTCCAGGCAACCCGGTTTATACCCCAAATGGTCAATTACTATGAATTATATAAACACCTGTGCCGCCGGTCTTGAAAAGCTCGTTGCCGATGAGCTGATGACATGGAACGCGCAATCAAGTGAGGTCGGTAAAGGCTTCGTTAAGTGGTCGGGCAATCTGGAAGCCGGGTATCGGGCCTGCCTCTGGTCGCGTTTTTCATCCCGCGTTATTCTGGTGCTTGATCAGTTTGCCGTGAGCAGCAGTAATGAATTGTATGAAGGAGCTCGGTCCATAGAGTGGGAGGAACACTTTTCCGAGCACAGCAGTTTTGCCGTAGATTGTTCTATTTCGGCTGATTCCCCGATCAAGAACTCTATGTTTGGGGCCCTGCGTATTAAAGATGCCATTGTTGACCGGTTTCGAGACCGCACCGGAGTTCGACCGACGGTACAGCTGCAGCGTCCCGAAATTCAGATCAGCAGTCATATTTCAGATAACAGAGCGCTGATCGGGCTCGATCTATCCGGTGAGAGCCTTCATCGTAGAGGATATCGGGTTGAAGGAGGAACTGCGCCGTTGAAAGAAAGCCTGGCAGCAGCAATCATCGCCTTGAGCGGCTGGAATGGCGATACCTTGGTGGACCCGTTTTGCGGTTCGGGGACATTGCTGATAGAAGCAGCATTGATATATGGCGACTCTGCACCCGGACTTGGCAGATCCTACTTTGGTGTGTTGGGCTGGCATGCCCACCAGGAAAAGCTCTGGTCATCTCTGGTTGCGGAAGCAATAGAAAGAGAGAATGCAGCCCAGAACAAACCCTGGCCATCGCTGATTGGCTACGATGCGGACAGATCAGCAATTCGGGCTGCTCGTAAAAACATTGCAGGGGCCGGGTTGGAAGAAAAAATCAGTGTCAGCCGCCAGGAAATTCACCAGCTGGACAATACCTATGGAAGCGGCTGGATTGTCTGCAACCCACCGTATGGCGAACGGATGTCTGAAAAACAGTCGGTAAAGCACCTGTATCGCTTTTTAGGTAACCATCTCCAGCAATACTTCGCGGGCTGGAAACTCGCACTTTTTACCGCCGTTCCCGATTATGCCGATCTGCTGAAAATTAAATGGCAGGCCAGCCATAAACTTTTTAACGGCCCGCTTTCCTGCAGACTGTTGTGCGGCTCACCTGTTCCCGGTTTATCTGACTCTCGAGACACTGACTGGCAAATTGCTCCTCAAACAGGCGGGGAGCAACCGGAAGAATTCGCCAATCGTTTGAAAAAGAATTTCAAGAAACTCATCTCATGGGCACGTAAACATCAACTTCAAAGCCTTCGAATCTATGACAGGGATCTACCTCAATACAATGTTAGTGTTGATCTCTTTGGGGACCATGTGTATATCAAGGAATTTCAACCCCCTGCGAAAATAGATTCTCGTGTGGCAGATGAACGGTTCAAAGTCGTGATTCAGTCGGTTCGTTCACTCTTCAATGTCGGCAGAGATCGGGTTTCCATCAGCCGCTGGCAGAGAACCAGACCAACCGATACAAAGAAAACGGGAAAAGAGAAACTCTATGAAGTGGGCGAACAACATTGCTTTTTCCTGGTTAGCTTGCCAGGGCATCCTGACACAGGATTTTTTCCGGACCAACGTTTTGTCAGGAAAAGAATCGCAGAATCGGCCGGACAGGCGTCTTTTTTAAGTATTTATGACACCAGCGGGGCAGCGACTGTGCAGGCGGTACGAGGCAGGGCAAGAAAGACGGTTACTGCAGGCATATCAGCGAAAGACCAACTCAGAATAGCACAAAATTTCAACCGTAACGGTCTGGCGGTTGAGCAACACACATTAATCCAAGAACATGTCCTGCCCTGGCTGAGAACACATAAGGATCGGTATGATCTCATCTATATCAACCCACGTCGGATCGACTATTTTCGAGGTAAGTCGACACATTTCAATCTTGCTGCTGATCAAAAGGCTCTAATCAGGCTTGCGGTTAACCGGCTGAACCCGAAGGGACATCTACTGTTTTCAACGATGTTACCCTCTTTCACCTTGGATCCGGTAATACTCGAGAGATTTGACTGCAGAAACATCAGCAGTGAGATGGCTCCGGCCGATTTTCAGAAGCAGAGCAGATGGTTCCAGTGCTGGGAGATCAGATCTAAGGTCGAAGATTGTTAGCTTGTTCGGTATGAATTGCTTTTTCACCTATCTGTTGTCATAATGGCTTGACTAAACCGATGGGAAGAAAAGAAGATAATGATGAACGGTAAAGGGAGAGGACTCTCTTGAAAAAACAGAGCGAAACAGAAAAAACAGTAGAACCTGATTCATTGCTTGCTCAGAAGGACAAACGCATTAACGAGCTTGAAAAAGAAATGCGCGAACTCCGAAGAGCCCTGGAAGAGGTGCAGAGAAGCAGCCAGGCAAAAACTGAGTTTCTGGTAAGCATGGGACATGAAATCAGGACCCCGATGAACGGCATCATGGGAATGACCAATCTAGTTCTGGAGACTGAGCTGGGTTCTGAACAGCGCCGCCAGCTGGAAATGGTTAATACCTCGGGTGATCGATTGCTCGATGTAGTCAACGATATCCTGGATTTCTGTAAGATGGAATCCGGTGCATTGCAGTTGAATCACGAGGACTTTAAATTGACCGACAGTCTGGATTGCGATCTCTACCTGCTGAAACTGTCGGCCAAGCAAAAAAACATCGATCTGGTGTATCAGGTCGGCCGCGATGTTCCGGAATTTCTCAACAGTGATCCGGACCGGCTTGTTCAGGTTCTCGTCAACCTGGTCAATAATGCGATAAAATTTACCGAAAAAGGGACCATTAAGGTTCTTGCCGAACATCTCGGCGACGACGATCAAGGCCGGATTATTCTCAAGTTTTCGGTGGCTGACACCGGAATTGGTATTTCTGAAGACAAACAAAAGATTATCACCGACAGCTTCAAGCAGGATTATAGTGAGTATTCTGGGAAGTTCTGGGGTGGCGGACTTGGGTTGACCATCTCGGCACAGCTTGTCCATCTTGCCGGGGGAGAAATAGGGCTGGAATCCGAATCCGGTGAAGGGGCAACGTTCTGGTTCACCTGGACATTTAATAAGACAGCAAAACAAGCAGCCAAGACTGAATCTCCTGGTATCAGCGAAGAGTCCACGCAAGATATCACCTACAAGTTTGAAAACATGAGGGTACTGCTTGCTGAAGATGAACCAATAAGCCGGATACTGATTGAAACCTTGCTTCAGCAGGTTGGACTGAGTGTCACCGCCCTGGAGAATGGGCGGCAGGCCCTGGATGAAGCGAAAGAAGGGGATTATCATGCTATCTTGATGGATGTTCAGATGCCGATTATGGATGGGCTTGAGGCAACGAGAAAAATCAGAGCTCATGAAACCATTCATGGAGGTCATGTGCCGATTATTGCTCTGACAGCCCATGCCATGCACGGAGACCGGGAAAAATGTCTGCAGGCCGGAATGGATGAATATCTGACGAAACCGTTGAGTAAAGCCGCGTTATATGACGTCTTACACCACTATCTGACGAGTTATGCACTGGTGGTTGACGAGGACCCGGAAAGCAGGCAGGAAATCGTAGAGTTTCTGATTGAGTCCGGCTGGCAGGTGAGCCTGGCGGAAACTGGCAGATCGGCAATGTATGAAGCTTCACTGACTCATTTCGATTTGGTTATTATTGATATAGGGCAGGAATCTGGTGATGGTGCGGAAATGGCCAAGGTTATCCGCCGGCTGGAGGAGTATTCTGGACGCCGATCACTGATTCTTGGCCTGAGAAGCGATGCAGCATTAGACGAGTTCTTACAGGCATGTCTTGATAGCGGGGTGGATGGTTTTATTTCGCGCCCTCTTGATCTGGAAGCTTTGAGGGATCAGATTGATCACCACACAGGTTAAATTTCATCACCCCTAATTTTTTAATTCTTTTACCCAATGTCATCATTTTCACACGTCTGTTTGCATACTTTTGGATATGAAATCCCTCCCCGAATTCTGAGTTCCGAGTTTATCGAAAAGCGTCTTGCCTCGGTTTATGATCGTCTCAAATTGCCCGAGGGAAGATTGCAAATGATGAGTGGTATCCGCGAGCGAAGATTGTGGGAAGAGGGTACCAGACCCAGCCAGGCCGCAGCGATGGCAGGTAAGAAAACCATTACTGCCGCTGGTGTTGACCCGAAGCAGATTCAATGTCTGCTCTTTACTTCAGTTTCAAGGGACATGATGGAGCCGGCAACCGCATCTTTTGTCCATCACGAGCTCGGCCTGTCTCCGGGATGTCTGATCTTTGATATTTCAAATGCTTGCCTCGGGTTTCTCGATGGAATGATCATGCTGGGAAATATGATTGAACTTGGTCAGGTGGAAAACGGACTGGTGGTTTCTGGGGAAACTGCCGAGGGACTTGTTGAATCAACCATAAAGACTCTACAGGAAGATACTTCGCTGACCAGAAAAACCATTAAGAAAGCGTTTGCCTCTTTGACCATAGGTTCTGGAGCCGTTGGACTCTATATGTGTCGCTGCACCTCAAAAGGTGAGGATAGGCCAAGGCTTGTTCATTGTTCATGGATGGCAAATACTGATTTTTCCGATCTCTGTCTGGGCGGGCAGAGTGCTCCGGAAACGACCCTGATGGCCACTAATTCCGAAGAACTTCTGGTTCAGGGGATAGAAACAGCTCATGAGACCTGGAGTGCGTTCTCAGCGTCGAGCAACTGGCAGGACAGAGATATTGATTGTTACTGCTGCCACCAGGTGGGTACGGCCCATGCCAAACTGCTTTTTGAGAAGCTGGGATTGGATGCTTCTAAGAATTTTGAGACACTTGAGTTTTTAGGAAATGTCGGCTCGGTTTCGGCTCCGATCACGATGGCCATGGCAATTGAACAGAACAGATTCCAGCGCGGTCATAAAGGAGCCATGCTGGGAATAGGAAGCGGGATCAATTGTATGATGCTTGGAATTGAGTGGTAGAAGGTTGGCGATGTCTGAGCATATAAACTCCATTCTTGGATCCCGGCTACTGGCACTGGCCAGACAAAAAATCGGCCAGCGCCTCGGTCTGGTCGATGCCGTTGAGCAACCCGACCTGGCGGACAAGGCGCTGGACCAGTCCCTGGCCACCTTTGTTACCTTGAAAATAGATGGTCAATTGCGGGGGTGTATCGGCAATCTTGAACCAGTGGACTCGCTGCTTGAGTCGGTGACGCGTAATGGCCTGCAGGCTGCATTTCATGATCATAGATTTTCTCCGCTCAAACCAGAGGAATTTAACCGGATCAGCATAGATATCTCCATTCTCAGCAGCCCCGAAGCGCTTGACTACAAAGATGGTGATGATCTGCTCGCCAGACTGCAACCCGGGGTTGACGGTATTATTCTGAAGCTTGGCAAGGCCCGGGCCACGTTTTTACCACAGGTCTGGGAGCAATTGCCTCAACCACACGCATTTATGGAACATCTCTGTCTGAAAGCCGGTCTGGCCCGTTCCGCCTGGCGGGATCAACATCCGGACATTTTTATATATCAGGTGCAGAGTTTTAAGGAGGACCCCGATGCAGCTGATTCTTGAACCGGAACTGGCGGAACAGCTCAGAATTTTATATGAAGACATGGAACGGGCATACGATTCGGTTGCCGTCCAACTGGATCACAGCTGCAACGGCTGCCCGGATAATTGCTGTGATTCCTATTTTCTGCACCACACCTACCTTGAGTGGGCCTATTTGTGGCAGGGCTTGAGTCTTCTCAGTAAGGAACAAAGTACTGCAATCATGGAAAAAGCTTACCAGTACGAACGTGAAAGCAAAGCTATTATCGAGCAGGGAGAGAGGCCCGGTATCATGTGTCCGCTCAACGAGGCGGGGAAGTGTGTGCTCTATTCCCATCGATTCATGGTTTGTCGCACCCACGGTGTTCCTGCTTCCCTGACCAGGCCGGATGGGAAAACACTTAGATTTCCCGGCTGTTTCAGATGCCAGGAATCATTAGAGAAAATGGGGCTCAAAGAAGAAGCGGTTCCTGTAATGGAGCGTACACAATTGTTGCGACGGCTGGCCATGCTCGAACAACGATTTCTCGAAGGCAGGAGGCATCTGGCCCCGAGGGTAAAAAAAACCATTGCCTCGATGTTGACCAGTGGTCCGCCGGAACTTTCTCATTGCTCTGATCTAAAAGATAAGTAGAACAGGAGTCAGCATTGAAACTTAAAGTAACAGGCAAGCAGCCGAACTCCAAAAGTTGCTTTGTCTGCGGCCTGGAAAATGGCTATGGCCTAAATAGTCGATTTTATGAGTTGGAAAACGGTGAAATCATGGCTCGTTTCTCGCCTTCTGATGAACATCAGGGATATCCCGGGCGATTGCACGGAGGGCTTGCCGCTACAATTCTAGATGAAACGATTGCCAGGGCAATGATGAATCATGAGGAAAGTGCGGTATGGGGAGTAACCGTCGAGTTTTCGATGAAACTCAGGAAACCGGTGCCGCTGGATCGTGAGGTGATCGTCATTGCCAGAATAACAGAGGAAAATAGACGGACATTTCACGGAACCGGTGAAATTGTTTTGGATGATGGCAGTGTTGCCGTCGAGGGAAGTGGACGATATTTAAAAATGGCCCTGCCCAAAATCACTGATTTTGATTTTGACGGCGAAGGTTGGCAAGTTGTTGAACAGGAAGATGATCCAGTTGAAGTTGATCGCTAGCACCAGCGTCTGTAGTGGAAGAAGCATTGATTGGCAGGTGGATGGTAAATGTCGATCCCTCACTGGTCGCCGATGTGAATGTTATGTCTCCACCATGGCTTTTGACAATTGAGTAAGCGATAGCCAATCCCAGGCCAGTTCCGTCCATTTCCTCCTTTGTGGAAAAGAAAGGTTCAAAGATATGCCCCTGATTTTCAGGGGTAATTCCATGACCGGTGTCAGACATCTTCAAGGTAACTAGATTCCTGTCATGGGTGGTTTTTACCGACAAAATACCTCCCTGTTTTGCCATCGCATCACCACCGTTAATGGCCATATTAACGATTACCTGCGTGATCTGGTCCTCGATCGCGACAATATCGGGGAGGTTGTCGGCCAACTCGGTTATCACGGACACCCCGGAATTTTTAAAACTTTTCCGTTGAAAAAGCAGTACGTTTTTCACCGACTCATTAAGGTTGAACCTGCTCTTGAGGCCGCTGGAAGGCCTGTGCAGATCGTGCAGGTCGTCCATCAACTTTTTCATACGGTCACACTCTTCAAGTCCGACTTCGATTAGAAGGTGATCTTCGTCACTTAAATGTGAGCGATTGGTGAGATCGTCCAAAAGATATTTGATTCCTATCAGGGGATTTCCGAACTCATGGGCAATTGAGGCTGAAATACGCCCCATTGCCGAAAGTTTATCGGCATGCAAGAGTTGAATCTGGGCCTGTTTTCTTTTGGCAGTTTCCGCGTGCAGGGCCTGGACGGTTCCTTCCAATTCTTCATAGAGCATAGAATTTTTGATAGAGATGGCAGCTTGCGAGGCCATCAACTTCAGAATCTCAAGTTTGTCTGAATGAAAGGCCCCAGCTGTAAGGTTGTTTTCCAAATACATCAGGCAGACTATCTCCCCGTGATGGACAACTGGCATACAGAGAATCGATTTAGATCTGTTTTTTCTGACATATTCATCAGAGGTAAAGAGACCCTGTTCATGGGCGTTATGGAGGACAACGGTTTTCTGCGATCTAATCACATAGTTTACAATTTTTTGAGATAACTCACCCGAAGTGTCATTGAGATTGTAATCAACAATTTCAACATGGTGTCCATCGATCTTGGCTTTGACTTTAAGCATCCATTCATTTTCAATATCCAATAAAAGGCAGCCTTTTTGAGCGCCGCTATTTTCAATCAGAATGGCTATCATCTTCTTGAGCAATTCATTCAGTTCAACTTCTCCGATAAAAGCTCTCGATGCTTTGACCATGCTTAAGATATCGAAACGATTCGTGTCTTCTGCAATGATAGATGATCGGTGAAATCCTGTATTATGGTGAACCGGTTGGCTTTTCTCAAAATCCTGTGCCGAGTATTTCCTGGTGATATAATCGATCAGTTGTGTTGCCCCCCAATCTGAATAGCATGAGAGCGCTTCATTCAGATATGGCTTGGCAATGTGGAGCCGGCCGAGTTCAAAATAAAAATGAGCGGCACGCTCATAGATGAGCCCTTCTTCCTGGAGGTAACCATTTTTTGCGGCCAATTTAATGGCCCGGTCGTAGTGTTCAGCAGCCTCGTCTTTTTTGTTCAGAACCCTGTTGCGTTCGGCAACCAGCAAATGATATTTATGTTGGTAATTTTCGGGTGCCGTTGAAGCCCATAGCCTCATGTTTTTCAGTCCGGCATCAATTTTTCTTAATAATGTTTTTCGGCCTAAGGTGCTTTGGGAGTGATACATACCAAGCAGACTCAGACCGTGGTAGAAATAAAAATTTGGTATATAAACTGAAGCCACAGCGTTATTGACCAATTTCAGAGCTTTCGAACCCTGGGAGACGGCCATGTCATATTCTCCAAAGAGATAGGCGTGCATCATACTCATGGAGTGAAACATAAATAATGTGGTGTAGTCGCGAGTATTTCTATGAACCGACAACAGCTTGGCACTATCGTAAAATTCTCCGTCCACTATGGATGGGTTTTTATTTTTACCAAGCAGATTGGCAATACTTTGTTGGAAGATCATGAGCCGATAGAGAGGAATTTGTTGTTTCAAGGCCGCAATTGTGTCGTGTTGCCTCATCAGTTCCAGCTCAAGATTGGTCAAATTCTGTCCTAAAAAGAAGAGACGGACGCAGTAATTGTATGCGCTACTGGCGGCTAATTCCCTGTTACCGATGTCCTTGCTGAGGTGAAATGATTTGATAAGAGGGGCAAGGGTGGAATTCAGGTGCTTTTTCCAGTGAACCACCAGATTGTTGATCAGAAAGATTGTAATAGCAGAGCTTTTGTACCTGTTCTGCTTTTGTATACCGAGCACGAGTTGGCCGAGCTCATAGCCTCTATCAATATTGGTTCCATTCAGGCCGCACAATAAAAAACTGTAGATAGTATAGCCCATTATTCCGATAGCCTTGTGGCTGCCGTATTTAAACCATTTTTGTATTATCTGATGACTAATGATTGGCAGCAGGTTTTGTCGTGTATAATATGCCGCACTGACCATTTCCAACAGAATATCCATTACTGCTCGCTGGTGCGGATCTGTCATTTCCGGAAGATGAGTGAGATCGGTGGCTTTTTTTCCCTGCAGCATAAATTTTAGGCAAAGCATGGCTCTGCGAGCACTTGTTTTTGTTGGGTAATTGGGGATTTTTACCCCGAGTTTGGAAAGTACTTCCCGCCCGGTTAAAATTACATCGTTGAGACGATTTGCACTTTTATAGCTCTGTATTCTGATGAGGCAGGCTGGTGTTTTGTCGAGTATGCTTTGAGCTTTATTGTTTATTTCTGCAAAAATTAATTCTGTTTCCTCACTGATATTTTTATATGATGCAGCCTTGAGGAGTTCTGTGTGAACAGCAAGGGTCAGCGCGTAGCGATTTTCCCAATCGGTTTCGTCTGAAAGCAGCCCCACAGCGGTTTGGGCAAACTGGTAATGATAATCGGAGCCGGCTGAGGTTCCGGCTTTCTTCGCCAGCAGTAGGTTCAGTTCGGCAAGCTCAAACCGATCCTTATCCTTGGTGGCAAGTGAGCGGCCTTTATTGAGATGCGTGACGATATCGTAGATTTTATCGCTTCTGGTTTTATCGGATAAGGTTCGCAGCATAGCCTGACCTATCCGCCAATGGAGATGGGGGTGGTCTTGAACTGGAATCAACAGATACGTTGCTTTATGAATTTGATCATGGCTAAATTGAAATGTTTTTTCATGGCCCAACCACCTTCTGGGGGAAGTGTGCGCATCTGTCACGATTATCAGACCGTCTGCAATCGGGTCCGCCAGTTCGTTGAGAATTTCTTCCTCAGTTTTTCCGGTGATCGCTTTAAGCAGTTTCAGGCTGAAACGTTGGCCAATACAGGAAGCAGGTTTAAGCGTCGACAGTGTATTCTTGTTGTACTGGTAAAGGTGTTTAACCAGCATCTCACCAACATTGGACATAACCTTTGCGGTTTCCAGGTATTCAAGATCAATTGTCCATTTGGAATTGCTGTGATCAAAGGTGAGATGTCTGGTTTTGTATAATTTACGAAGCAGCTGTTTCAGAAAGAAAGGATTTCCTGCAGTTTTGTTCAGGCATAGCTCCGAGGCCAGGGATGTGGATTCGAATGAACTGCCAAGAAATTCGCTTAATAGTGATGAAATATCACCTCTGGTCAATGAAGCCAGGTTTAGTGTCTGTGTAGCGGTTGTTTCTCCGGGTTTGAGTTTTTGTTCATATGCGGCCAGGCGCTCTAAGGTGCTCCCCGGTATACAGCCGATAAAAAGGCCAATCGAAGATGTTCCAATCAATTCGGAGATGAGTTCCTGCGACTCCTGATCGGCCCAATGCAAATCATCTATGAAAAACACCAGAGTGGAAAGCTGATCGGCGAATGCAGTTATGAAACTTTGAAGAAGGTGTCCGAATCCATCTGTCTTTACTCCAGTGTAGCCTGCAACCTGTTTCTGTTTTCCGATGATCAGTTCCATCTCTGGAATGACGTTAACTATATCGTATGCCCGGTTGCCCATGGACTTCAAAAAAACGCCTTGCCAGCGGCTGATTTCTTCGTTGTTTGATAGAAGAAGCCTTCTGGCCAAATCCTGGAGGCCATCGATGACTGCATTGTAGGGAATGATATTGTTTTTCTGCGCCGTACTGCGCAAAACAGTCCCACCGTCAGCTTCTATGAACGCAAGAACCTCATTGACCAGCGAGGTCTTTCCTATTCCCGCTTCTCCGGTAATCAGAAAAATCTGCTGACCACCTTTTTTTACTTTGTCGTAGGTATCAAGAATCGCCGCCCGTTCTGCCCCTCTTCCACAAAATGATTCGGGAAGCGGCAGGTCAAGATGATCTTTTTGTCCTATTGGAAAATCAACGATTGACCGTGTGTCTTTCATCTCGATCAGGCATCTCATCAGATCAGAGGTGAGTCCGCTACTGCTCTGATATCGTTTTTCAGTAGACTTATCCAATAGTTTCAGGATTATTCTAGAGATACTGACAGGGATTGTTGCATCGAGTTCATGGGGTGGGACCACTGTGCGGGCCAAATGACTGTGCATCTGTTCAACCGGATCGTCAGTTGAGAAAGGTACCGATCCCAAGAGTAATTGATACAGGGTCGCCCCTAGTGAGTAGAAGTCGCTTCGATAATCCAGTGCCTGATTGAGCCTACCCGTCTGTTCCGGCGAAATGTAGGGTAATGATTCTTCAGGTAGTTGGTTTACTGAATAAAGAGAGGAAACCTTTTCAGCGGATGAGGCAAGGCTGAAATCAATCAGCTTGATCCGTCCAGTATTCGGTCGGTAAAGGATATTGGCAGGATTGAGATTATTATAGATAATCTGCTGGGTGTGGATAGCCTGCAGGGCACTAGTTAATTGCACGCCGATGTCAAGGAACCAGACAAGGTCGTGTGCTCCCCGACCGTTTTCTTCGGTAAGATCACTACTGTTGAAATCCTCGAGAATCAGCGCCAAGCTGCGATTATGGGGCTCGAGACCAATGGGAGATACGATCTTATTGTGACGGAAAAGGCTGTATATCTCGTATTCGTGTCTGATTCGATCAAGATCGGAAGAAGAAGGGTGGGTTTGTCTCGGCAGCTTCAATGCAGCCGTTTCTCCTGTTTTCTTCGATCCGCGGTATACGATCGAACGCTGAGATTCACTCAGTTTTTCGGTTATGCTGTATCCGCAGATTTCCATAACTTGCTTCTTGTCGACCGTATGAAGTTAACCGGATCCCCACATTGATGCGTCTTAATGATAGGCATCATACAATAAAATAATTGATAAGCGTTGTAGATTATCAAATCGATCACTTTCTTTGTGGCATGGCAGCCACTTACAGCAGGGAACAGATATAGGCTGCCGCTTGCTCGCCGCCGTTGATGGGGATCGGGGCTCTTTTTCTGTTCAATAGGTCGGGCAGTGTGGAAAGCCAGTCTGCAGCGAAAAAACTCTGTTGATCAAGGATTGTTCCGTTCATCGTCTCAACAATGAAATTTTCAAGTATGCTTGATTCTGCAAACCGCTCTCTGGTGATACAACAGATAGGGGTGTCCGATTGCAGGCACTCGGCCACGGTTGAGTAGCCGCTCTTGCAGATAAGGAGATCACTGGCTCTTATCAGGTCCGGATGATGCAATGAATCCGTGGAGGAAAGAAACCGTACATTAGTTCCATACCGGCCGTTCCGGGAGTGACCAGCTATAACAAACAGGTAATCGTCGTAGTGAGCCAAACGATCGATAAACGGCAGGTCAAGCCCTATGCCGCCCATAGAAATCAGGACTATTTTTCTGTTTCCGCTGTCGATAAGCTCACGGGTTTTCTTTCTGGACATGATCCATTTTCTGGCAATGGGTAGACAGCTCAAATCACAGTCTTGTCGATTACAGACAGGTTCGGTCTGAATACGATAATCAGCTTTTTCATAATAGGCGGCAAAGAGATCGACATATGCCAGTAATCTCTCTGGTGCTTCGGGCAGCCTGGAGTAGATCCAGTCCCAGGTAAAATTTTCCACCAATACGGAAGGAATTCCCATCCGGTGGGCTACTTCGATGCCGAGACAGCTGATATCGCAGAGAATCAACTGACAGGAGCTGCATCGATCAGCACAGAGCTGAATCAGAGATTCTTTGAACGGTAGGAGTTTCCCCAATTTTTCCAGGGTGAGATCAAGATCTTCGGTGAAGGCGTCGCGTTGAATCAGCCCTACATCGGTGATGGTGTGGTGGTAGGTGAAGGTAATACCGGAGTTACTAAACAATGACTCCGGAACCGAAGTAAAGATTGTTGTTTTGAGATCCGGTATTTTCTGCTGTAATGCCTGCAGCACGCCAATAGTTCTTGTTGCGTGCCCGTATCCGTGGGCCGAGACAAAGCAGGCCAGTTCGGTGTTCATCGATTCCCCTGTAGTGCAATCAGGTGAGAAGTACCATTGATCAGTGCAGGTCGCGGCCGGTGGTACTCATGGCCAGATTGCAGTTTCTCACCCCCCGAAGCGAGCGGAGACGGTCCGACAACTCATTGACAGAACCGGCTTTGCCTTTGACAATGACAACTTCCAGACAATTGTGGTGGTCCATGTGGATATGGGTGGCTGAGACGATCTGCTGGTGGTAGCCATGTTGAATTTCAGTGACTTTCTCCTGTAAATTGGGCTGGTGATGATCGTATACCATTGAAATGACGCCAATGACATCTTTGTCTGCCTGCCATTCTTCTTCGACAAACGAAGAGCGTATCAAATCGCGGATTGCCTCAGAGCGGTTAACGTACTTCTGTTGTTTGATAAATGTATCGAACTTATCAAGAAGTTTTTCGTCCAGTGATATGGTAAAGCGTTTCAGCATGGCCTTTCCCTTATGGTTTGAAAATAGCTGTTGAAACAGGATATGAACTACGTTAGCGTGCAACCTCGTTCGCGTCAACAGGTTTCGCCCGGTGGAAAAACCGGTAAAAAACGCTCCTTTAGTCAGGTTCCCAGGCAAGCCAATGAAACAATTGAGTACAACGATAGAAGTAATCGGATTTATCCGTTCCTGTTTCACCGAAAAATTCGGTATCCCCCGGCAGCCCGGTCTTGCACCTTCGGCCGTTGCCAGGCTCCAACTGATTGAGCCATTTAACCGCAGGGAGATGGTGCGTGGCCTGGAAGCCTTCAGCCATGTCTGGGTTCAGTTTCTGTTTCATCAGGCTGTGGCCGATGGCTGGAAGGCGACGGTGCGGCCGCCGCGCCTTGGGGGTAGCCAAAGAAAAGGGATATTTGCCACCAGAAGCCCGCACAGGCCGAACTTTATCGGATTATCAGCTGTCAAGCTGGAGAAAATTACGTTCGTCGATGGCGTTATTTTGGAGTTGAGCGGTGTTGATCTGCTTGATGGCACGCCGGTGCTCGATATCAAGCCCTACCTGGTCAGTGGTGATCGGATAGAAGATGCAAATGATGGCTGGGTACCGCAAAAATCTGTAGACTTTACGGTGAGGTTTGTAAAAGAGGCGGCAATGTTTTGTGAAAGATATCAAGAGAATACCGGCAATTGCCTCAGCGCTCTGATTAGAGAAGTGTTAGTGCAAGATCCACGTCCTTCGAGCCAGCGGGAACATAAGGATGAGTTCGGTATGCTGCTTTTTGGTGTTAATGTTCGCTGGCGAATCGAAAATGATATCTGTACAGTGCTTTCCTGTGAGCAAAAGCTTAGTTGAGCGGGCGATCACTCTGAGCCGAGAACACAATAGACCCGGCCGCCAATCATGTACTGGGCGGTAACGATATCGTAATGGAGGCTGCCCCCGGTAATCTCCGCCTGGTTACTGACCATTTTGGTTTTACCGGGTGAGTCGATGATTCGTTCGTCATCATAATAGTGCAACAATTCTGAATAGAGCTGTTGATTCTGGAAGACCCGGTTAACAACTACGTTGTCAGATAAAACAAGGTGGCGTGTTTTTTTATTGTAAATGCCTGCATTGGCACGGACATTTATCAGCTCTCCCTGTTCGTCGAACAGATCTGCATCCACCAGGGTCAAAATAAATTCGTCCGGTTTCTCGCTGGTTAAAGCCTGCTTGGCTCTGATTTCGGCCGTTTTCCGTTCTTCCTGGTTCTGGGTGATCATCACTTTTTGCATGACGAAATTGTGATGGTCCTGATTCCCGGCTAAAGAATTGTACTCCAGGCTCCCCCGTGGTTGTAGAAACAAGCTGACCGGTATACGCCAGAAGGGAAAGGTGACGATAAGCAATGCTGGAATAAGCCAAAGCAGATTTCGACGATTGAGCGTCAACATAAAAACTCTTGCAGCAACGAGTCCTGAACCCCTTTGGCCCGAACCAGAAGGTCGCAGACCTGTCTTACGGCACCAAAGCCGCCAGAACGATCGGTAACCATGTGGCAGATTCCTTTAACTTCACTAACTGCATTAGCAGGGCAGGCGGCAAGACCGACCCGGCTCAGCAGACCAAGATCTATCCAGTCATCACCCATGTAACAGACCTGGTAAGGTTTCAGACCAGCCTGTGCAATGATCGTTTTGAAGGCTTCATATTTGTTTCCACCACCCTGACTGATATATTTCATCGTCAGTTCCTCAGCTCGCCGCTGGACAAGGTTTGAGCTGCGGGCGGTGATGATGCCAACATCAATCTTGCACCTCTGCACCAGTCTGATACCAAGGCCGTCCTGGGTATTAAAGGCCTTAGCCTCAATACCGTCCTCAGTGTAAAGAAGAGAGCCGTCGGTCAAAACACCGTCTACGTCAAGCAGCAGCAAGCGAATGGGTTCGGCCTTGGCAAGCAGCAGCCGCTCTTCATCACTCGGTTTCTCCTGCATCCGTTCCCGCACACGGGTCCGATAGCCTTCCAGGATTTCACAATCTGACGGATGCGATCCGTTTGAGCAGGATGAGGTTGAATCACTCATGGCTATAGTCTGTTTTATGATAAGCTTGTGCGAATTGAGACAAGCTGATTCAGGATTGTCTCAATTTCAGCAAGGGCAATGGAGTTTGGGCCGTCGCACAACGCCTTGTCCGGGGCCGGATGCACTTCCATAAAGAGTCCGTCTATGCCTGCTGCAACTGCTGCCCTGGAGAGCGGGGCAATAAATTCCCGTTGCCCCCCCGACGATCCTCCAGCTCCTCCCGGAAGCTGCACCGAGTGGGTTGCATCGTATATGACCGGGCAGTCGAAACTGTGCATCACCGAAAAGGAGCGCATATCAACAACCAGATTGTTATAGCCAAAGCTGGCTCCCCGCTCAACGAGCATCACCTGGCTCGTACCTCCGCTGCGGACTTTATCCACCGCATTTTTCATATCCCAGGGTGAGACAAATTGACCTTTTTTCAAGTTAATTGGTTTACCGGTCCTGGAAACGGCGGTAAGTAGATCGGTTTGCCTGCATAAAAAGGCAGGGATCTGGATAATGTCCAGAACATCGGCAACCATTTCGGCTTGATTGGGTTCATGGATATCTGAGATTACCGGGACATCCAGCTCTTCTCTGATCCGTCCGAGAATCTCCAATCCTTTATCCAGGCCGGGACCCCGAAAAGAGGTTAAGGAGGTGCGATTGGCCTTATCAAATGACGCCTTGAATATGTAGGAAATGTTCAGCTTGCTGCAGATTTCCTGCATGGTTCCGGCAACCTGCCGGGCCAATTCCTCCGATTCGAGCACACAGGGGCCGGCGATCAATAAAAGGGGCTGGTCGTTTCCAACCAAGATCTTGGAACCATCGGGACAGCCAACCGATACGGGGGTAATACTCATCTATTATTCTGGTTGTAAGTAAGTGCTGCTTTAATGAAGTCTTTAAACAGCGGGTGAGGCCTCATGGGCTTGGATTTGAATTCAGGGTGAAACTGACAGCCAAGAAACCAGGGATGATCTGCCAGTTCAACTATCTCGACCAAATTGTTATCGGGAGATGTGCCGGAAACGACTAAGCCGCCGGATTCCAGCTGTTCACGATAGGCGTTGTTGAATTCATAACGATGCCGGTGTCTTTCGGATATCTCTTCGGTTTTGTAGGCAACCGAGGCCAGGGTATCGGGAATTAAGGTGCAGGGGTAGGCTCCAAGACGCAGGGTGCCTCCCATATCTGAATTCTCGTCACGCACCTGGACTTTATCGTTACGGTAATCATACCATTCCTTGCACAGATAAATCACCGGATCGGGGGTTGCTGGATCAAGTTCGGAAGAATGAGCTGTCCTAATACCGACCACCAAGCGGCTGTATTCAACAACTGCCAGCTGCATACCAAGACATATTCCGAAGAACGGAATCTTGTTTTCCCGGGCAAAGGTGATGGCGGAGATTTTACCTTCTGCACCGCGCTTGCCAAAACCACCCGGAACGAGTATCCCATCGCAGCCTTCCAGCAACTCGGCAGGGTTACCGGTTTCCAGTTCTTCAGCGTTCAGATAGCGTAGCTCTACCTTGCTCAGGTTGGAGATTCCTCCATGAATCAGAGCCTCGTGTAAACTCTTGTAGGACTCTGTCAAATCGACATATTTACCGGTGATGGCGATAGTCACCTTATGCTTCGGGTTTTTCAGGTTTTTTACCAGATTCTGCCACGGCTTGATATTGGGTTGACCTGTCCAGACGTTGAGCAGCTCAAGAATTTTATTGTCGAGTCCTTCTTTATGCAGGTTTAACGGTACTTCGTAAATGGAATCAACGTCACGGGCGGTAACTACTGCATCTTGAGGCACACTGCAAAACAGGGAAATCTTTGCTTTCAGCTCAGATGTAAGTGGGACCTCACTTCGACAGACCAGAATATCTGGCTGAATACCGTCTGCCCGAAGTTCTTTGACGGAGTGCTGGGTGGGTTTGGTCTTTACTTCACCGGCGGTTTTTATATAGGGCACCAGTGTGAGGTGGATAAACAGTGAGTATTCTTTGCCGAGATCTCCCCGAAGTTGTCTGATTGCTTCCACAAAGGGCAGGCCTTCAATATCGCCGATGGTTCCGCCAATTTCAATGATAGCGATATCGACACTGCCATCCAACTGGAGTACAGCTGCCTTGATTTCATCCGTAATATGGGGGATGACCTGAACGGTCCCGCCGAGATACTCGCCCCTCCGTTCTTTTGTTATGACCGAATAGTAAATTCGGCCAGAGGTATAATTGTTAATCTGGGTCATGACAGCATCGGTATAGCGCTCGTAATGACCCATATCAAGATCGGTTTCGGCACCATCATCGGTAACGTATACTTCGCCATGCTGAAACGGGTTCATGGTGCCTGGATCGACATTGATATAGGGATCAAGCTTCTGGAATGTGACGGTTAACCCCCGACATTCAAGCAGTGCCCCGATTGATGCGGCGGTAAGCCCTTTGCCGAGGGAGGAAAGAACACCACCGGTGATAAATATAAACTTAGTTCTTTTGGTATTGCTTGCTGTTTTCATGCGGGGGCCCCATGGGAGAAAGTTATGTCCGGTCTTTTTATACACCTTATTTCTACCGGTGGCAACCGCCCATCGGGCCAAAGTAAGATCGAAGGGCTCAGCCCTTGTAACTCTTTACAAGCATGTATACTTTTAAGTGAAATAAGAATCATTCCCAAGAGGGATCTATTATGAATTATCTATTGATTACAACAATCTTGTCAGTATTTGGTCTTGCTGTTTTTTCGTCGACAACAACTTTTGCAGCCGAAGAAACGGCTGTTTTTGGAGGAGGTTGTTTCTGGTGTATGGAACCGCCCTTTGAACAACTTGACGGAGTTGTTGAGGTTATGGCCGGATATAGCGGTGGAACAGAAAAAGACGCAGTTTATGAAAAGGTTTCTTCGGGTGTAACCGATCATTATGAAGCGGTGCAGGTCAGATATAACCCAGAGAAGGTTTCTTATAAAACGCTGGTGGAAACATTCTGGCGCCAAATTGATCCGACCGATAATGGCGGACAATTTGCCGACCGGGGGGCACATTATCGGACTGCTATATTTTTCACTACAGAACAACAGAAAAAGATTGCCGAACAATCTAAAAAAGAACTGGACGATTCGGGTATATTTGAGCGCCCCGTTGTCACCGACATACTTCCGACCAAACCATTTTATCCTGCCGAAGAGTACCATCAGGATTATTACCTGAAAAATGTGGCGCACTATTCGATGTACAAGAAAGGATCAGGTAGACAGCCTTTTATTGATAGGGTCTGGAAAGACAACGAAGTGATTGGCAAAAGTTATACGAAACCCAGTGATTCCGAACTGAAACAGCAATTGACCCCATTGCAGTACCAGGTAACGCAGAAGGATGCAACAGAGCAGCCGTTTAATAATGAGTATTGGGATAATAAGGGCGAAGGGATTTATGTGGATAGCGTTTCCGGAGAACCGCTGTTCAGTTCACTGGACAAATTTAAATCAGGGACAGGCTGGCCCAGTTTTACCCGCCCCCTGGAGTCTGCAAATATTGTAGAGCATAAGGACCGGTCCTTGTTCATGGTTCGGGTCGAGGTTCGCAGCAAAGGTGCAGATTCCCATCTCGGCCATGTTTTTGATGACGGCCCGCCTCCAACCAATCTACGTTATTGCCTCAACTCCGCCTCCCTTCGCTTTGTTGCAGCACCTGATCTTGAAGCCCAGGGCTATGGGGATTATCTGAAGATTTTTGAAAAATAGATAGCTGGTTCCAGGAGTTTATTGTGGGAGATGTTTATCTGTTATTGAGAATATCTTCAATGGTTCGGCCCTTAACCAATGTTTGGAAGATCGTTTCGATTAACGGGACAACAATTTCCGCTTCTTCTTCACCGATTAAAAAACCTGGGAGCGGTTGAGCCGTAAGACAAGAGTCTCGAATTGCAGACCGATCGTGTTTGCTCCTCAGGTGTAGCCCCTCTGACTCATCTGCCAGGAGATAGAGGATGTGCAGCATATTGCCCCAGGGGTTGAATTGATCAAGGTGTTCAATTATCTGGGAGAGGGTCGTTGCCGCAGAAAGGTGAGAAGTAGGCAACAGGGCGCTTTGCCCTTGAGAACAGGTGATTGTTGAGGCAAAACAACGGCAGGCAAATGGCCGGGCCGGATATACCGCACACAGTTTGTTTTCTAAAAACGGACAGACAGCATCAAATGTACCTTCTGCTATTTCCGTCTCCTCCCCGCTAAGGCAGGCCTTAGCAAACTCGTTGGTCGTCTGCTGGACCTTGGTATCCGGCAGCAACTCCAGTTTTTCCGAAAGCCACGATTCTTTTTTGTTCTCTTTTATGAAATTAAATAGAAGTGCACCCTCGACAGTGGTCATGGTGACGTTCTGGGTGCAGCATACGGCACAGCCTTTACCGCAGGCAACGGAGAATTGCTGTGACCAGTCATCAAAGTGATCGAAAATCTTTTGAAGTATTTGTTGTTTCATATCGGTTTGCCCACTATACAACTATACCGAAAAGAATCGAAAGAAAAGGGTGGGATACAGAACACCTTGCCACTTGTGTCGCCCGGTGCAGTATTGTAAGATGCGGCCTCAGTTGACAAGAAGACAAGCTTAAAACGCTGCACACTGCCCAAATACACGATATGGATTATCTCAACATCTCCGGTAAATGCTTTGTAGTTTTTGGTCTGGCAAATAAAAAATCCATTGCCGCCGCCATTTCCAAAACCTTGATTGAACATGGTGGCGAGGTGCTGCTGGTGGTACGCTCCAAAGAGCGAAAGAAAACCACTGAAAAGCTTTTTCCCGGATGCCCTGTTTTTGTCTGTGACGTTGAAGAGGAAGAGCAGATAATCCGAGTACAGAAAGAGATTGCAGCAAATTTACAGGCCCGTGGAAAGACGTCTGTGCACGGCCTTGTTCACTCTATTGCCTTTGCCAATTACAGTGATGGAATCAAGCCGTTTCATGAGACACGTAAAAATGATTTCTTACAGGCGGTTGACATTTCCTGTTTCTCATTTGTTTCCATTGCAAATCATTTCAAGGAGATCATTGATCCCGATGGATCGGTTGTGACCATTTCCATATCCACGACCCGGATGGCGGCAACAAACTATGGGTATATGGCACCGATCAAAGCTGCCCTTGACTCATCACTCTGTTTTCTGGCAAAAAGTTTTTCAGATTTTTCCCGTATTCGTTTTAACGCCGTAGCCCCGTCATTGTTGAAAACATCTGCATCTGCAGGAATTCCAGGTTACATCGACAGCTATTTGTTTGCCGAGAAGGCCATGCTGCGCAAAAAAGCCCTGACAACTCAGGAGGCCGCTAACGCCGCTGTTTTTCTGCTCTCGGAGCGTTCTTCGGGAATCAATTGTCAGACTATGGTGGTGGACGGTGGTATGGGGGTTAACTATTTTGATAGTGAAATCATAAATAAATCAGTGAGCTGAGAAATCAGAAGTGTTTATGCAGCCACCAGCCAAGCATCAATTTCGAGTCGACTCAGAACGTTGTATTCGGTGTGGAGAATGCGTTAACGACTGCCCGGTCAATATTCTGGTAATCGGAGAACATAACCCCACGGTTGCAGAGGGGAGGGAACAAGACTGCATAGGATGTCAGCACTGTCTGGCCGTTTGTCCCACCGGAGCGGTTTCTGTTCTGGGTCTGCGATCCGAAAATTCCTATCTGCTTGATAGCGTTGGCTTACCATCTTTAGAGCAGTGTGAGCGCTTACTCAAAGGCCGTCGCTCGGTCAGGCGATATCTGGATGAGGATATCGATCCTGCCCGTATCCGGCAATTGCTGGAATTTGCCTATCACGGTCCTTCGGGAAGAAATGCGCGAGAATTGTCGTTTTCAGTTGTTGATAATCGACTGGTGATGCACAGGATCCGCGAGCAAACCATGGAGGGGCTGTCCGCGCTGGCAAAAAAAAATCAATTGCCACCAGGTTTTGAATTCTTCACTGATATTGTCAATGGCTGGAATACCTATCAGGCCGATGTGCTTTTTCGCTGGGCACCTCACCTGCTGGTAGTTTCGGCACCCGAAGACAGTGCTTCGCCGGAGCAGGACGGGATTATTGCTCTGAGCCATTTTGAGATTGCAGCCCAATGTGCCGGTATCGGGACACTGTGGAACGGTCTGGTTAAAATGGCGGTGAGCCTGATTCCTGAACTGCCCACCGCACTCAATGTACCGGATGGTAATCTGATTGTTTTTACGATGAGCTTTGGTAGGCCCGAGGTCAGTTATACCAGAGGTGCGCAGTATGAGACTATTCCAATCAGAATTGTAGAATAGCCTGACATTTTAGAACACATATCAGAAATTGATCGGAACCTTCGGTTTGATCAAGAAACCGCTGCCGCTTGCTCCGCCGCAGGTTCCCTGGGTGCCGATGGTAAAATTGATGGAGATGGATTGGCAATAGCGCATCAGGCTGCCCTCGACTATGAGCGGAACCCCATGTGTTTCATCGACGAAATCCGTATCACTGGATTCATCTATGATTAGCCCGAGGCTCGGCCCCTGATTTCCACCTCCCATTACAGCAATGCGTATGGCTGATTTTTCACCGCCCTCAGCTGCGAAAAACTCCTCAAGTTTTATCAGGGCTTCAGAACTTACTTCAAGCATATTCTACTCTGGATTGGCTAAAAAATAAAGAGCCTGAAGCGATATGCTCCAGGCTCTTTATCAATCTACAGGTATGGTGATTAAAGCAGTGCCAGGAGAACACCCGCTGCCACAGCAGAGCCGATAACGCCAGAAACATTGGCTCCCATGGCGTGCATGATCAGGTGGTTCTGCGGGTTGGCTTCCAGTCCCACTTTGTTGACAACCCGGGCTGCCATGGGAACTGCGGATACGCCTGCCGCACCGATAAGCGGATTGACCGGGGTTTTGGAAAGTTTGTTCATCAACTTCGCCATCAGCACACCACCGGCGGTTCCGATACAGAAGGCAATCATACCAAGGGCCAGGATGCCAAGCGTTTCCATATTAAGGAACTTGTCCGCCGACAGCTTACTGCCGACTCCAAGCCCGAGAAAAATGGTGACGGTATACATCAAGGCGCCTTTGATATTGTCGGAAAGACGATCAACAACGCCACATTCTTTTGCCAGGTTGCCCAGCATGAACATCCCGATCAGCGGTGCTGCTGTGGGCAGCAGGAATGCACAGATGCCAAGGACCAGCAGTGGGAGCATCATTTTTTCAAGCTTTGATACGTGGCGAAGCTGGACCATTTTAATCTTGCGTTCTTCTTCGCTGGTCAGCCATTTCATAATCGGTGGCTGAATGATTGGCACCAGGGCCATATAAGAATAGGCGGCAATGGCAATAGAGCCGAGCAGGCGCGGAGACAATTTACTGGAAAGAAAGATTGCCGTAGGCCCGTCGGCGCCGCCGATGATGCCGATTGAGGCAGCGTCGCGCAGTGAAAAGTTTATTCCCGGTACCAGATCTGACAGAAACAAGGCTCCCAGCAGGGTGACAAATATACCGATCTGAGCGGCACCGCCGAGCAGAATCGTTTTCGGGTTGGCGATCATCGGTCCGAAATCAGTGAGCGCTCCGACACCCATGAAAATCAGCAGCGGAAAAATACCGGTGACAATGCCGACTTCATAAATGTAGTACAAAATACCACCTGGCTCAGATATACCGGCTAGCGGGATATTTGCGAGGATGGCGCCGTAACCGATCGGAATTAACAGCAGCGGTTCAAACTGTTTGAAAATCCCCAGATAAAGCAAGCCTAAACCGACGCAGATCATCAGGATTCGGCCAATGCCGACGGTCCAGTCTTTGCTGGTTTGACCGTCGATGATGCCGTAGACACCGGTGGTTTTAAAAAGGTTTCCTATCAGGGCTCCGATGCTTGGCAGTTCCTGGCTTTCAGAAGCCAGGGGACGGTCGGCAATAATGGATGCCGTATTGATTGCACCCACTTGAGCATCTTTCTTGATTTTCTGATAGGAGTGGACGTCTATGGATGATACCGTGCCTGAGACGCCGGCCTTAAGAATGATCGTGGTGCCGTCGTCAGCTTTTACTATGGCCAGTGTATCGCCGCTGAAAACCTTGTCTCCGGGAGCAACATCGAGACGAATGATTTTACCGTCAGACGGTGAGACGATCGAAACACTTTCTCCGGCTGCCTGGGCGAAAGAAATTGCAGCCAAGCAGAAACCGATAAGCACGAACAGAATAGTCTTCGTTTTCATAGTGATTCCATCATTGAAACGAGATCTGTCGTCAAACCGGTAACACCGATTTGACGACAAAGGGTAAAGCAGTAACCTGCGTATATTAACCGAGGGTGAAAAGCGAATCCGATGCCTGCACGGTGTCACCGGCAGAGATATGAATCGCCAGAATCTTGCCGTCACTTGGAGACTTAACCTCGGACTCCATTTTCATAGCTTCCAGAACCAGAAGCGGCTGATCTTTTTTGACGGAATCACCAACATTAACCATTATCTTGACTACGTTACCCGGAGTTGGTGCTTCGATTTCAGTACCGCCGGTTACCGGAGCCTCAGCAGCAGGGGCAGCCGCCTGAACAGGTGTTGCCTGAACAGCTCCGTTTCCTTCTGCTACGGTGACATCGTAAATTCGGTTATTAACCGTGATAGAGTATGACCTCGGGCCTGCCGAAACGGTTGCAGCTGGGGTAGCCTTGGCAGCCGGCTTGGCCGGAGCAGTATCTTCATCGGTTTTCTTTCGTACGTTTATCTTGCCGTTACCAAGCAGAAAATCGAGACCTTTCTGTTCGCAGCTGGCGATGATAAAGAGGTTTTCGTCATTTACCGTTAAGTTGTTTTCTTCCAGGATCTTCGTTGCTTTGGGAATACCCGGCTCGAGAATGTCCAACGGATTTTCGGTGAAAACCGGTTTGCCCAGTTGTTCCGATGCCAGCTTTACAATTTCTGGATCGGCCGGGACCGGGGTCCTGCCGAAGTAACCAAGCACCATGTTGCCATAGGCCGGGTTGATCTTCTTCCATTTCCCTTCAGTGACATTGAGATATGCCTGCTGGAAGTAAAATTGTGATACCGGTGTAACAGAAGAGCCGAAACCACCCAATCTGACGACCTCTGACATCTCTTTGATGACTTGTGGGTAGAGATGCAGCGTTCCCGTGTCACGCATCATCATCGTGTTGGCTGTCAGAGCTCCCCCTGGCATTGGCGACAGGGTAATGGTGGGAGACACCATTTTCGCTTCAGGCGGAAAAAAGTAATCCTTCATTGCATCTTCAAAGCTCTCTTCGGCAGCCAGGACTTTCTCATAGTCAAGGTCGAGTGTAAAGTCGGTTCCTTTAAGGACATGCATCATTGACAGGATGTCTGGCTGGCAGGTTCCTCCACTGACAGGACTTTTTGAAAGGTCGATTCCGGTTGTTCCACCCTCGATTGCCGCCAGGTTTTGGGAGATGCCAATTCCTGCTGTATCATGGGTATGGAACCAAAGTATCGTGTCTTCCGGGACCATCTTCCGGGCACCCTTAAAGGTGTCATACACTTTTCTGGGATTGGCAGTACCGCTGGCATCTTTGAAACAAATTGAGTGAAAAGGAATATTAGAGTCCAGAATCTGCTGCAGCCGCTCAAGATAAAATTCAGCAGTATGGGCACCGGTACACCCCGGGGGCAGGTCCATAAGGGTAACAACGACTTGATGGTTGAGGCCGTGATGGGCAATTCGCTCGCCTGAATATTCCAGGTTTCTTACGTCGTTGAGAGCATCGAAGTTACGAATGGTTGTCATGCCGTGTTTCTTAAACATCTTGGCATGCAGATCGATCATGTCTCTGGGCTGCTGACTTAAGGCGACGACATTAATACCACGGGCGAGTGTTTGCAGGTCAGCATCGGGCCCAACCTCAGCCCGGAAACGATCCATCATGTCAAAAGCCGATTCATTGCAGTAGAAAATTTGACTCTGGAAGCGAGCACCACCACCGGCTTCTAGGTGCATGATTCCGGCATCAATGGTCGCCTGCAGTGCAGGAAGGAAATCGTCGGTTAAGACTCGTGTGCCGAATACTGACTGAAAACCGTCCCGAAAGGACGTATCCATAAACTTGATTACTTTTTTACCCACAACACTTCTCCTTGCGTTAGTTTAGGTCAACCCGACAGGATGACTAATAGCGTTTTGTTCCGTTTCTTTGCTTTTAAACGGCTGCACGCTCCGCTTCAAAAGCGGCGATTGCGGCAGTAATGACAACAATATCGTTATCGTCTCCTTCCGCTGCCAACTTTTCCATTTTCCTCATCTGTTTCAAGAGCTCTTTTTCATCTTCGATTGCCTTAAGCTCTCGAGCGGTGACGTTCTTGGTCAGCCAAGCGGCAATCTGGATGAGAAGAATCATGAGCATCAGAAACAGCAATACGGTCGTCATACCGACAACCATTAATTTCAAACCTTCAACAATCATTATAGATCCCTGTCTTTATTAATCAGATCGTTAATTCTTACTCTTCAAAAATTGCGTATTCCGTATCTTCGCCAAGAAGCAAATCTATTTCACTTTGAATGGATCTGCGCTCTTCATTCTCGAACCATTCCTCCCAGTCCGCAAGTGACCGCCAGGTTGAAATGACCATGCATTCATCGGATCGATCAATCCTTCGTAGCGTTTCGCCATAGATATAACCCGGCTGATTGAGAGTGAGCGCACGCATCCTCTTTAAAAGGACTGTGAGTTCGATGATATTTTTATCGACACTTTTTCGTTTGATAAATATTTTTACAGCCATGTACAACTCCCTTGGTCTTTTGTTAACCAGTCTTTAAATACGCGTTGCACTCTGTCTCATGAGGCTGGTTTATACCTGAGACGACAACAAGAAATAGCGTGATTAAAACAGATCTACAGGCAACTTGATTAAGGGCTAGTTTTTTGTCGCATTAGAGTATATGTGAAGAATTTTATTTGTAAAGATAAATTGAGGACCGCTTACTCCGAGTGAAATATAAAAATTATTAATAAATTAAGGAATAATTCGGACGCGGCGCCTAACATCTGAAATTTATTGTAAAAAGAAAATTCTGGATTGTTGGTCAAGCCAGATATGATCATTTCATTTTAGCGATGTTATCATCATTAATGATTAAGGATTCAAGCAAAAATAGCAAGAATAAACAGATGCTCTTTTCCAGATTTTCCCACTGTGTGAGTTGTTACAG
>JAQYVS010000162.1 GCA_030145365.1 Desulfofustis sp.
ACCTAATTTTATCTGCTCTTGCGCTTGGAAATCCATCAATTTACCCTTATCAGTACATAAAAAATACTTGCTCATTCAAGGGGCTTTGGGTATTTTCACCTAGTTATTCTTATCAATTAAGAAATAGTGATGAAATCATAGCGTATGGTTTCATTTTTTTATGATTCACAGGAGGAAAAACGTGACAACAAAATCTACTGATAAACTCTGGCTTTCCGGCAACGAAGCGCTGGCCCTCGGAGCCTATGAAGCAGGGGTCAAGGTTGCTTCAGGCTATCCAGGGACTCCGTCCACGGAGATTATGGAAAATCTCTCAAAGTATGATGGGGTGTACACGGAATGGGCTCCCAATGAAAAAGTGGGGTTGGAAGTTGCCCTTGGCGCCTCTTTTGTCGGCGTAAGGGCCCTGGCCACCATGAAACACGTGGGAATGAATGTGGCGGCAGACCCGCTTTTCACATCTTCCTATACAGGAATACGGGGAGGCCTGGTCATTATTAATGCTGATGATCCAGGGATGCACAGTTCCCAGAACGAACAGGATAACCGCAATTATGCCTATGCTGCTAAGCTTCCCATGCTGGAACCCTGCGATCCTCAAGAAGCCAAGGATTTTCTGAAGACAGCCTACTGGCTAAGCGAGGGATATGACACCCCGGTGATAGTGCGGACAACGACCCGTATTGCTCATGTCAAGGGGCAGGTGACACCCGGTGAAAAAACAAGTTCGTCCGTAAAGCCGGAAATTGTCAAAGACGCTGCCAAGTTTGTTATGCTGCCGGGCAATGCTATAAACAGGCGCAAATTTGTCACGGAGCGTATGAAAAAACTTTCTGAATTTGCCGAAGCCTTTCCGGAAAATCGTATTGAATGGGGTGACGGGACGAGAGGATTTATTACCAGCGGCATTTCCTATATGTATGTCAAAGAGGCCTTTCCCGAGGCCTCGGTTTTAAAGCTGGGCATGGTATGGCCCCTGCCGGAGAAGATGATCAGAAGCTTTGCCGAACAGGTGGATGAACTTTTTATCATTGAGGAGCTTGATCCCTTTCTTGAACTGCACATCAAGGCCCTGGGCATCAGCTGCCACGGCAAGGACCTTATTCCAGCCGAAGGCGAACTCAATACGGCTATCATCAGGAAAGCAATTACAGGAGAGGACTCTGCCGAATTTGCTCCGGTTGCATTGCCTCCCCGGCCACCGAATATGTGCCCGGGATGTCCGCACCGCGGTCTTTTTTATGCGCTTTTAAAACAGAAGGTATTTGTCGCAGGCGATATCGGCTGCTACACTCTCGGCTTTCTACCGCCTTTGTCCTCCATGGATTCATGTGTCTGCATGGGTGCCGGGGTATCAGCAGTGCATGGTATGGCCAAGGCACTTGGCGAGGAAGGCATGGGTAAAGAGGTCGCGGTAATCGGCGACTCGACATTTGTGCATTCCGGCATCACCGGCCTTATCAATATTGTCTATAATGACAGCTATTCAACAGTTATAATCCTTGATAACCGAATCACGGCCATGACCGGCCAGCAGCCCAACGCTTCCTCCGGAACCAATATCAAGGGTGAACCTGCCCAGATGTTGAATTTTGAAGAACTCTGCAGGGCAATCGGTGTCAAGCATGTGGTTACAGTTAATCCCCATGAGATAAGTGAAACAAAAAAAGTGCTGAAAGAGGAAATTAACCGGCCGGAACCCTCCGTGGTAATCAGTCGGGCACCGTGTGTTTTGATCCCATCTGAAAAGAAGCGGGTAAAAGTGCCCTACTGGACCAAGATAGAGAACTGTACCGGTTGCAAGGCCTGTCTCGGACTGGGTTGTCCGGCGATCCACTGGGTGGCGGTAACTCCGGAAGAGGGGGCGAAGCTTGGTTTCAAGGAGAAGCAGAAGGGATATTCCGAGATCAGTATTGAATTATGCAACGGCTGCGGACAGTGTGCGGAACTTTGTAAATTTGACGCCATCACCATAAAGGAGGACAAATAATGAGTGAACAGGGAAATATTCTCTTTTGCGGCGTCGGCGGCCAGGGCATCCTGCTGGCCAGCGAGGTGACTGTCTTCAGCCTTCTTGCTGCCGGGATGGATGCCAGAAAGAGTGAGGTGCACGGCATGGCACAACGCGGAGGCTCTGTGACTGCGCAACTACGCTACGGCACGAAGGTGTATTCGCCGTTGATCAGTCCGGGTGAAGCTGATATAGTTGTTGCCTTTGAGATGATGGAGGCGGTGCGTTATCTGCCATATATGCACAGCCAAACCAAGGTTATTGTAAACACCCATAAGATTTTTCCGCCGGCTGTTGCCACGGGGAAGATGGACTACCCTGAAAATGTGCTGGCCGAACTGACCAGCCGTGATATTCATGTTAAAGAGCTCGACGCCTTTGAAATTGCCGGCAAAGTAGGAGAAGTGCGGGCGGTCAATATTGTTATGGTAGGCGTGCTTTCCACCTATCTGCCTATTGATGAGCAGGTATATGTGGATGTTATGAATGAACGGATTCCCGAGAGGTTCCGGGA
>JAQYVS010000354.1 GCA_030145365.1 Desulfofustis sp.
TTCGTTGAGGCCTGGATAATCAGTGACCAGTGTATCGATCTGTTTGAAACTTTTCAGGGCTTCCGCTGGTTTGCCCTGGTGCTCCAGATCCATGGCCTCGGCGTACATGGACTTAACCTGCTCCGATGCGCTTTTTGCCAACTCGGCAAGAGCAGCTTTTTCTTCAAAATCGGCAGTGTCAGACAGCAGAGACAGTTCTTTGCTCAGTCCGAAAAAGCGTTTCTGATCGGCCAGAGCCAGGAGATGGTCAACATCGATCTCCTCTTCACTCTCATCGGGTTTCTGGTCGGCACCGAATTCAGGTTGAATAGGCGTAGGTTCCTGAACGGCTTCAGATTGTTGATCAATCTGCTGAAAATCAAAGTCTGATTCCTCGAAGATGCCATCCAGAGAGTCTCCAGCTGACTTGTCTGCCGTGTCTTCTGGAGCATCGACAAAGCTCAAAGCGGGTGCAATGTCTACTTCTTCTGATGGGTCATATGGTTCCAGCCAGTCGTCTTCCGGGCTCGGGCCGTCTTCGTCATCATCTAAAAGAGAGGTGATATCTTCTCCATCAGCTGGTGCTGCCGAAGCAGGCTGTAGTGAGTCGCTGGACAGGTTGTCGCCAGCAACACTTCCCGGCTGACTGTCCGAGGAAAGTTTCGATTGGTTGTCTGCATACCACTGAGCCGCTTCCTCGTTAAAAGCATTGGTGGTTGAATAAAAGCGGCCTTCGATCATTTCTCCAATATGTGAAATCAGATCGATAATCGAACGATTCTTTTCCCAGAAATCACCGATGCAGATCGCTGCCGGATCGAAGTCGGGATGGAAAATCGGACTTTTCGGTTTGCAGCTCGGTGGAAAATGGGGGAAACCAAAAGGGATACTGATGCTAATGGTGTGCTGGTTCTTTTTTTCAACGGCGCCGCTATCGCTCTTTTGCAGACCGTTCACCTGATAGGTCACTTCATATTTGTCAGGCGGGTTTCCATCGAGCGGGACAACGGAGATGGAGGAGTCCGCAGAGAAAGATTGCTCTATCTCTTGTTGAATAGCTTCAAGCTGTTCCGTTGCTATTGCCATATAGATGCTCCCATCACTTTTAATGGAAATTATTACAGATTCAGACTGCTATTATATCAATATTTAGCCAATTATTAGCAACAAAAAAATATTTTTTATAAAAACGAGTTGATCAGCAACATCGGAACGGCTCTAACGTGAGTATATCCATAAAATTCTGAACATGATATTGAGCATCAAGCGATTTATTTTTAAAAGCAATTAACTCAACACTCGCAGCTTGACTATGCTGGCGGTCAATCTCCGAGTCACCGATAAAAATCGTTTCAGCACTGCCGCAGCCGAAATGAGAGAGAATTTCAAAAAGTGCATCGGGTGCCGGTTTTGGATGTTTAACATCCATGGCGGTTACAACCTTTTCAAAGTAGCCGCTCAACCCATAAGTGTCCAGCAGGGGTTTCATAGTGGTTGTTCGGTTGGTAGAGATCGCCAGCTTATAGCTCAGCTGAGCCCAGTTAAGAAAATCGACCAGGTCAGGTTCCATTTTCATATGGGCTAGATAGGGAGTATAGCTTAACTCGGCACGATAACGGTGCACAGCCTCCAGGTCCTGATCTGAATAGTGTCTGAATATATGGGTCACCGAATCGGTAACATTATGGGAATGAACGAAGTGAATCTCCTGCTCATCCATAGTCGAGCGACCGAATGCCCCGAGGAGATCGTTATAATACATTCTGTTCACATCACGGGAATCAAACATGACTCCGTCGCAATCAAACACAATCAACTTAAGCATGAGATTGTTTCATCACCTGTTGGCCGGGATAGCGATCAAATTTCAATCGAACAATAGTTTCTTAATATAAGACAAACCAAACTCGAGCAATGCTTCGTCATCTTCAAAGACTCTTATAGGTACTTCAAGCAGTTGATCGATAGTAGTTTTATCCAATTGATCGCGAAACGAATCAAGATCAAAGAGTGCGAGTTTGTATTGTTTGATCTGTTCCGGACTCAGCGGCATCCCCTGTCTGACTTTTTCATGCTGGGTGATTTCGGTGAGCATATCATTGAAACGATTATACGGTTCCAGTTCCTGGGATTTCATGAAACTTTTCACGGTCTGAATCGTGTTTTCTTCAAAACCGCGGCAATGCAATTCCCGGAGCAAGACGAAATGTTCTTGTACATGTTCACCGCTTCTTATCGCAGCCCGGCCGACCGGATAGGTCCGGCATGCCCCTGGTCTATCTGAATAGATTGAGCAGCCCTCAGGACGAACGAAAACACAACGAGCCTTTCCGTCGTCTACCATGCTCAGATAGAAGCTTGGAAAAATGCTGTCAGGACTTTGTTCTTCAATGATGTAGCGGCTATGAAGCTCGGCGGAATGCAATCCGGTTGCCCGGCGCAATCGCAAAACATCGTACGGCGTTAAAACCAGTTCAAGTTCTCTGCAGCAATGGGTAAAACAGCTGACCTTACGATGACAGAGAAATGAAAACGGTTCGCCGGGACCGATTGGATTTACATGGTCGGGCAGCTGGTCGTGGTTCATCGTTTGTCAGGCGTTGCTTCTCTTCCACATCGTCAACAACGGGCTGGCGATGAAAATTGATGAGTAGGTTCCGACAAGCACACCCAGGAGCAGAGCAAAAGAGAAATCGTGAATCACAGATCCCCCGAACAGAAACAGGGCAAGCAAGACCATGCCGGAGGTCAGCGAGGTGACGATGGTTCGGCCGATCACCTGATTGATGCTGTTATTGATTACCTGCGGGGTAAGCTGATATCTCTCCAGCTTTTTCATGTTTTCTCTGATACGGTCAAAAACGACGACCGAGTCGTTCAAAGAATAACCGGCCAGCGTAAGCAGGGCGGTTACGATCAGTAGAGTAATTTCTATATTAAGAAGCCAGCAGATCCCCAGAACAACAACCACGTCATGAAACGTAGCCGCAGCGGCTGCCAGACCGAATCCGATGTCAAAACGAAAGGCAAGGTAGATAATGACGCCCGCCAGGGAGATCAGAATTGCTTGAATTGCCTTATTACGCAAAACCGCACTGACGCTTGAACCAATTTCCGATTGGGATTCCAAGAAAAAGCCTTTGTCAGCCAGTTCTTTATCCAGAAGTTCATTTACCTGATCGCTGAGATTTGCAACCACAGCTTCCGATTTTTTAACCTTGATGATCAGGCGGTTCTCGTTCTCAACTTCCTGCAGGTTGATTCCTTCCATATCATTGCGGGTAAATGCACCTCTTACTTCGGCCATGGTAAAGGGCTGTTCAGCCCGATACTGGAGAAGCGAGCCGCCGGAAAAATCGACTCCCAGGTTGGCGTTGCCTCGGGCAATCTGGAAAAATCCGATCAAACCGACAAGGAGCAGAATACCGGAAATCGAGAAGGCGACGGTTTTCACTTTCATGAAATCGATATTGGGCTTTTTGGTGAACTGTAGAAATTTCAGATTGGTAATGACCTTTTTTGCGGTGAGTACATCAAACACAAGCCTCGAACAGAATAGGGCAGTAAAGAGGTTGAAGATGATTCCAAGCGACAGGGTTACCGCGAAGCCTTTGATTGGACCGGTTCCAAACAGAAACAGGGCCATAGCGGTGATCAGCGTGGTGACCTGCGAGTCGACGATGGTCCACAAGGCTTTCCCAAATCCGCCGTCGATACTCGAACGGACCGATTTCCCAAGGGCATACTCTTCTCTCATTCGTTCAAAAATCAGCACGTTGGCATCAACCGCCATGCCGATGGATAAGACGATACCGGCAATACCTGGCAGGGTCAGGGTGGCATTGAGGATCGCCAGTCCTGAGAAGAGAAACAGGATATTCAAGGTCAGCGCGAAGTTGGCAATAATTCCGGAGAGGCGGTAGTAGATGATCATAAAGCCCAATACCAGCAATGCTCCAAAGACACCTGAGGTAAGCCCTCGCTGTATTGAATCCTTACCCAGTGTGGAGCCCACTGTAACATTTTGGATAACATCAACCGGGGCTGGCAGGGCGCCGACCCGCAGCACGATTGCCAGATCAGACGCCTCTTCATGATTGAAACTACCGGAGATCTGAGCCGAGCCGCCTAATATACGTTCCCGGATTACCGGTGCTGATTTGACCACGCCGTCTAAAACGATTGCCATTCGCCGGCCGACATTTTTTTCCGTTAGATTGGCAAATACTTTTCCACCGCGGGATGTCAGGTCAAGGCTGACATAGGGCTCGTTAAAGGTGCCGCCGATTCTGACTTGGGCATTTTTAACCATATCCCCTGTCATCAGGACTTTGGTGTCAAGCAGAATGGGGCGTGAGGTTTCAATTCCGGTCTGCTGGTCTGTAAATCGTTCAAAATAGATGGCGGTATTGGCCGGGAGTATTGCTGCCAGGCTTTGATTGAGTTTTTTTACCTCATCGCGTTCCTGCCATTTTCCGGACCACTGACCCCCTTCAATTGATTGGCCGACGAGTTGTTCGACGTTTACCCCTTCCGTCTCGGCGACCATCTTAAATTCAAGCTGGGCGGTGTCGCCCAGCAGTTTCAGAGCCCGTTCGGGATCCCTAATACCGGGTAGCTGAATAACAATTTCATCGGCGCCCTGTCGGATAATTACCGGTTCAGCCACGCCGAACTGATCAATTCGATTTCTAATAATTTCTAGCGACTGGGCCACGGCATTGTTCTTGATATAATCGGTTTTTTCCTGGCTCAGCTTCAGGATGATACGGGGAAAACTGCCTTCCTTGGTGTCGACCTGCACATCGAGTTCTTCCTCAAACCCGTCGGCGATGATTTCCTTGACCTTGTCTACGGCGCCCACATTGGGAAGGGTGAAAATAATTGTGTCTTTGACAGCGGACTTGGTTTGAACTGCAGTGACAGATTCTTCGGCAAGACTGTCCTTGAGATCATTTGCCGCCAGTTCCAGCGTATTTTCCTGAGCTTTTTGCAGGTTAACCTGCAGGACCAGATGCATCCCGCCCTGCAAATCGAGGCCGAGCCGCAGCCCTTCCGGAGCCATATATTTTTTCCACCAGGTGGGTGTACTTGCATAAAAAGATGGCACAACGGTAACAACGGCTAGTGCAATCAGAAAGCAAAGCAGGCCAAGTTTAAGTTTTATAGAGGTGTTCATAGAGTTCCCCGGGAGGATTTAAGTATGTGTAAAATATTCAAGCTAGAAACCAGCCTCGCGATTATACCGTAATGCCCGAATCTTGCAAGGTTGGGCGCTCATTTTGTTTGTAAACCAGGTCATGGATGTCCGATAGGGCAGATGTAACCATCTTTACCCGCTTTATTCGCTAACTGCTAAGCGGTTGGTATTGATTGCCGCGGCCATGCATGCAGCGCCGAAACCGTTGTCGATATTAACCACTGCCAGCCCAGGTGCACAGCTGTTCAACATCCCCAGCAGAGCGGCAAACCCACCAGCGCCGGTGCCGTATCCCACCGAGGTTGGCACTCCGATCACCGGACAGTTCACCAGACCACCGACAACACTTGGTAGTGCCCCTTCCATACCGGCAACCACAATGATCACCGAGGCCTTCTGATAGAGATCTTTTCTTGAGAGTAGGCGATGCAGCCCTGCCACTCCGGCGTCATAGAGTGTTTGTACCGGGTGTCCCAGCGTTTCAGCGGTGATCCGGGCTTCCTCGGCGATGCCCAGATCTGATGTGCCGGCACAGATAACTAAAATATCGCCCCGAACCCGGTCGTAATCAATCGGTTTTTGCCTGAAGCGCAGCAATCTCGCCTGCTTGTGGTATTCAAATTCGGGTAATTTCTGAGTAATGTGATTGGCTTTTTCCGGTGTAATCCGGGTTGCCAATACCGGACTCGGCTGCTCCATCATAGCTTGAGCGATGACAATAACCTGGTCAGCTGACTTAGATTCTCCGTAAATCACTTCCGGGATTCCAGTACGCAGACTTCGTTGATGATCCAGACAGGCATCGTCCATGGATTGGGCTGGAAAATTCTTTAATGTTTCCAGTGCTTGATCAAGTGCTATCGATCCAGATTGAACACCTTGCAACAAGTCTTTGAGATATGTTTGATCCATTTGTATCCAGTATTTATATGAGCGGTTCGGGCCGTGTGTAACCAGTCCGATACCTTAGCACGTGTATGGTTTCAGGTAAAGCACTGCTGATGTATTTACCGTTGTATCCGGTTCTGGTACAATGGCCATCCATTTACTTAAGACTTACAATCAATTTTAAGCATGTGTGCCGCCCTGAGGCCGCTGAGGAAATAGCTCATGGAATCACAGAACATCCCGGATTACATCCGCCAACTGCTCCAACCCGGCTCTTATGACCACCCGGTTGACAAAGTGGAACTTATTCAAACCCATATCTCCTATGTCCTTGTAGCTGGTGACTATGTTTATAAATTCAAAAAGCCGGTGGATTTTGGATTTTTAAATTTTACCACTCTGGATCAAAGGGAGTTTTATTGCCAACAGGAGCTGATTTTAAACCGTCGACTCTGTCCGGAAATTTACCTCGATAAAATATCGGTAGGGGCAAGCAATGGGAATTATTCTCTGAATGGTGAGGGTGAAATCGTTGAATATGGAATTAAAATGGCACGGATGCCGGAAGAGATGATGATGGGAAAGGTTCTGGCCGCCGGTGGCTTGAAGAAAAAACATCTCGATGATATTGTAAAAACCTTGGTACCGTTTTATGACTCCGCTGAAGGCCATGATGAAATCAGGGCCTTCGGCTTGTCAAAATCGGTGGCCATCAATGTTGTCGAAAACTTTGACCAGACGGAATCCTTCGTTGATGGTCCGGCCTTGAGTCGTGAGCAGTTTGAGCGCATTAAAACCTATGCAATCAAAGTCCTGGACGATCAGGAGCGGTTTACTAAACGTATCGAGAATGAGCGAATCAGGGATTGCCACGGCGATCTTTATTCGGCCAACATTTGTCTGGCGGAAAAGGTCTATATTTTTGACTGCATTGAGTTTAATGATCGCTTTCGGTATTCCGACGTGGCGGGAGATATCGGTTTTCTGGCGATGGATCTGGACTACCATGGACTTGATGAGCTGGCATCTTATTTCGTTGATCAATATGTGGCTGTGTCAAACGACTGTGGTCTATTGGATCTGATAGATTTTTATAAATGTTACCGGGCGTATGTGCGGGGCAAAATAAATCTGTTCACCGCAGGCGACCCAGGTCTTGAGAAGCAGACGGCTCAAGCCTGTACCGAGCAGGCTCAAAAATATTTTAAACTTGCTGAGCGATATGCAAGAGAAGACGGTTAAACAGAACCTGATCGTTTTTTTTGGTTTAACCGGCTCCGGAAAAAGCTATCTGGCAGAGCGTTGGGCCAATGCAAAAGGCCATCCGTACCACAATAGTGATACGGTGAGAAAAGAATTGGCCGGTGTTGGGGTGAGCAGCAGGCATCATGTTCCGTTCAATGAAGGGCTGTACAGTCCGGAGATGACCAGTCGCACC
>JAQYVS010000411.1 GCA_030145365.1 Desulfofustis sp.
GGAACCCCACATTATCATTGCCGGGTTCTCACAGGGAGGGGCAGTGGCCTATCATGTTGCTTTAGGGCGAGAAATGGCTCTCGGTGGTCTTTTGGCAATGTCCACGTATCTTGCCGGCGGTGATCAGATACATACACATCGTAACCTGAAGATTCCCATTGAGATTCAGCACGGACTTTACGATCCGGTTGTTCCTGAGCATTTGGGCAGGGAGGCTAAAGTTTTTCTTGAAGAACACGGCTATACTCCCAATTACCGTACCTACCCCATGGAGCATAGTGTTTGCCCGGAACAGATCGTCGATATTGCTCACTGGTTTTCAACGATTATACAAGCCTGAGATATTCGATAAATATTACTCAAAGGTCTTACTACATTAAGAAAAGGGGCTAGACAACCATGTTCACCATAGCTGATATTCGTGAAATTGCGATTCAGATCGAGAAGAACGGAGAAGAAGCTTACCGTCAGGCCGCTGAAGCGGTAAGTGATCCGGCAATTTGTGAAATCTTCACCTGGATGGCCGATGAGGAGAAACGTCATGGTCAATGGTTTGCGACCTTAACCTCCACCGACCCGTTGACTGAAGAGCAGATGGAGCTGGAGAAAATGGGCCGGCAGCTGCTGCAGGAGATGGTTGGCGATCAGACCTTTTCCCTTGACCAGAAATTACTAGCCGACACAACTGAGTTTTGTGAGGCACTTGGGCAGTCGAAGACGTTTGAACAGGATACCATCATGTTCTACGAATTTTTATTGAACCTGATCAATGACGAGCAGGCGCGTGCTCAACTCGATACCATTATCAAAGAAGAGCGTAAGCATATCAAACAGTTGGAAGAGATGGCAAGATGTGGGCCAGACTGTTCGAATCTGGCTTTGATCTAAGATCCACGATAATGATTTCTCTTATCCAATCAATTCCAATTCCAATCCTGGTCGTGCTTTGTCTTACCTTGGGACTGGCTCCTTTTTCTCCCGAACCACATATCTGGGAGAAATTGAAGATGCTGGCAGCAGGAAACTTGACCAGGCCCATGGACATTTTCGATTTTCTCCTGCACGGCGCACCTTTTATCCTACTGGCAATCAGATTGATCGTGTCGGGATTTCAAAAATAGTTCTTACCGGTGCCGAAGTTCAAGCATCAGATTGTTCTCTGTTAATGAGCTGGTCTATTGAATGAAAAATTTTGTCTTTTATCTGATAATCGTATTGATCTGGGGATCGAGCTGGATCGGTATCAAGATGCAGCTCGACACCGTTAGTCCGGTCGTCTCGGTGACCTACCGATTTGCCTTGGCGTCTCTGATCCTTCTTTGTTGGTGTCGCTTTAAAGGGTTGAATATGCGTTTCAGCCTTGCTGACCACGGATTTATCTTTCTTTTAGGGCTGCTTTTGTTCGGTATTAATTACTTGCTGTTCTATCTGGCCGAGCTCTATATTGCCAGTGGACTGGCAGCGGTTATTTTTTCCACCATTGTCTTGCTCAACATTGTCAACGGGGCGATCTTTCTTAAGACGCCTGTCGATCGGAGGGTAGTGTTCGGCGGATTGCTTGGCTTGGTCGGTATCGGTCTGGTGTTTCGCGGTGAGATCAGTGGAGTTTCTTTAGACAACGAAGGCCTGGTGGGTGTTCTTCTTTCCGTTACAGCAACATTTCTGGCTTCACTGGGAAATATCGTTTCTGTCAGAAATCAGAAAAAAGGGCTGCCCATAGTTCAGACCAATGGGATTGGGATGGGCTATGGAGCACTGGTGATGCTGCTTATTGTTTTTGCGACCGGCCAAACATTCAGTTTTGAACCATCTTTCAAATACGTCGGATCGTTGCTGTATCTGGCACTTTTTGGCTCAGTCATTGCCTTTGGCTGTTATCTCTCCCTGGTTGGAAGGATTGGGGCTGACAGAGCGGCTTATGCTACACTGTTGTTCCCCATCGTCGCTCTTGCCATATCAACAATCTGGGAAGACTATCAGTGGAGCTTAGAATCAGCTGCAGGGGTGCTGCTGATTCTGTTCGGTAATCTCTGGATTATACGAAGGAATAAAGCTGCAGGTCGGACACGTTCATTATTCAGAACGATATGTTCAGGCGGAAGGTAGAAACGTCATTCGCAAAAAAGCGGAAGCTTGGAGATTTCAACCCATCTGCCAAAATTCCGCTTTTTATTAGATGACTACACTAGATGACTACTGAAGGCGATCAGCCTAGTACTGATTACCATCCTGCGGGGAGAATTCTGCATTTTCTACCCACCAGTCAGGTTTCTGAACCATTTCCAGCAGATTCTCACAGGTTCGTAAATGGTAGGTTTCCTGCTTCATCAATGCTTCGAAAAGTTGTTTGTTGACCGGATCATCGGCTTCTTCGAATTTTTCTTTATAAAATGCCATGCCCCGTTTTTCGATCTCCACCGCTTTTTGATAATCCTCTATCGCATCAACGGAGATATCAGTGACGTTTGAATCCTGTTTCATATCATCAAAAACCGTCTTGATGTCCAGAGCCACGCCCTGCTGTTTCGGCACATCCAGTTTTTTCTGCAGTTGTTCAATAGCTACACGATGTTTCACCTCATCTTCGGCAAGCATCAATAATACCTTCTTGATGCCTGGAACCGGGGCATTCTCAGCCATTTTACGGTAAAGCTCTTCAGCATCTTTTTCCATCTGAATAGAAAACTCGAACAGATCCATACCTGCCTCCTGTATAGTGGGTATTGGCAATTGTTTAAGCCCTTAATGTATAATTATCTTGGTTTTACCACAAGTCATTTAAGCTCAATAATTCTGATAATAGTATTCGTATTAAATAATACTAAAAAGGTGCTTGCTTAGCGGGGCAAGGTTTTCTCCTTCGTTTCAAGCAAGAGAAGCAGAAAAACAGACAACTGTTTTACACGTATAAGCTGCTGATGTCTCCCGATTTTAGCAAATTCACCGCTTCATAATCATAGGGAGACAGATCATAGCCAGGTATATCTGTAGGCTTGATGAACTTGAACTCATCATGCTCCTGCAAGGTAATATCCCGAGGTGAAATGGTACCTGATATTGGAATAAATTCGGCTCGGAGACGCTGATATTCAAAAATATAGCCGGGATAAATTCGATCCACGTCTATAGGGGCGTCAAGTTCCTCAAAAATTTCTCGGACCAGGGCTTCTTTAAAAGATTCTCCCTGTTCCACCTTGCCCCCCGGAAATTCCCAGAGGCCTCCGTAACGTTGTTTTTGGTTACGTTTGGCGATTAAGATTTTCCCGGTTCTTTCGAAAAGCAGTCCCATCACCACTCTTGTCATTTCCCGATCCCCCGTTGCCATAGTTAGCCCAGTTCCTGCTCGGTTCGACTGATAATCTCCTCCTGATGATCTTCGTCCAGATCTACAAAATAGTCGCTATATCCGGCCACCCTAACCAATAGATTTCGATAATCGTCAGGGTGTTCCTGGGCCTTTTTCAGGGTGTTTGTATCAACTACATTGAACTGGATGTGGTGCCCGCCCAGACTGAAATAGGTTCTGACCAGACCGCACATCTTATCAAGATCCTGCTCCGACTTGAGAACCGACGGTAGAAAACGCTGGTTGAGCAGGGTGCCGCCCGATTTCACCTGATCCATTTTACTCAACGATTTAATTACTGCAGTGGGACCGTTGCGATCTCCGCCTTGGGAAGGGGAGGTACCGTCGGACATCGGTAAATGGGCATAGCGTCCGTTGGGAGTGGCGCCGAGCATCTTGCCGAAATAGACATGGCAGGTGGTCGAGAGCATATTCAGGTGATACACCGTACCTTTTGTGTTGGGCTTGCCGTCGATAGCAGCGAACAGCGAGTCATACACCCGGCCCATAATTGTATCCGCACGTTCATCATCGTTTCCGAAAAAGGGCGTCTTGTTCCAGAGTTTTAGACGTAAACTTTCCACATCTGAAAAATTATTTTGTAATGCCCCAAGCAAGGCTTTCATGGACAGCGTTTTATCCTGATACACATGAGTTCTGATTGCCGATAGACTGTCGGTTATCGTTCCGATACCGCAACACTGGATATAGTTTGTATTGTAACGCGGACCGCCATCGTAATAGTCCCGCCCTTTCTCTATACAATCACTTATCACAACGGACAAAAACGGTGCCGGTGAATATTTGGCATACATTCGTTCGATATAGTTGTTAACCCTGATTTTAAGATCAACCACATATCCAAGTTGTCTTTCAAAGGCACCGTACAGCGCATCATAGCTTTCAAAGTCCTCCGCCTTGCCGGTGGCGAGGCCGACAGTTTTTCCGGTTAGCGGATCAACACCGTTGTTGAGGGTTATCTCAAGAATTTTGGGAACATTAAGATACCCAGTCAGGATATACGCTTCCTTGCCGAAAGCGCCGGTTTCTATGCAGCCGCTGGTGCCGCCTTCACGGGCATCTTCGACGCTTTTCCCGACTCTGATCTGCTCCATTACCACCGAATCGGTATTAAACAGCGAAGGGTAGCCGTAACCGTTTCTGATCACCCTGGCGGCCGCTTTCAGTAAACGATCCGGGGTTTTTCTGCTGATGTGAACGCTGGGCTGGGGCTGCAGAAGATGGAGTTCATCGGCCACTTCCAGCGCCATGTATGAGAGATCGTTGCTGCCGTCGCTGCCGTCTGAATTCAGGCCGCCCAGGTTTATCTGGGTAAAATCGTTATATGTCCCGCTTTCTTTGGCAGTCACGCCTACTTTGGGCGGTGCAGTGTGATTATTTACTTTGATCCACAGGCAGGCCAGTAATTCTTTGGCCTGCTCCCGGTCCAAGCTCAGATCAGCGAGCTCTTTGTCATAAAACGGTTTCAGGTGCTGATCCAGGTGACCAGGCGTCATCGCATCCCAGCCGTTAAGTTCGGTGATTGTACCAAGGTGCACGAACCAGTACATCTGCAGTGCTTCGTGAAACGTCTGTGGGCGATGGGCGGGAACCTTTTCACAAACCTTGGCAATGCTCAGGAGCTCTTCTTTTCTGATTGGGTCTTCTATTTTGCCGGCAAGTGCTTCAGCCAGGGCAGCGTGCCGTTCGGCGAATACAATTACCGCATCACAGGAGATATCCATCGCCAGTAATTGCTCATATTTGTCGGCCGCTTGTGGGTCATTTTGATAATCCAGACGCTCAATACGGTGCTGAATCTTTGCTTTGAGATCAAGCATGCCGTATCGATAAATCGTACCATCAAGGGCCGTGTGGCCCGGAGCTCGCTGCTCCATAAACTCTGTAAACAGTCCAGCTTCATAGGCTGCTTTCCATTTCTCAGGTACCTGGGAAAAGATCCTTTCCCGCATCGATCTGCCCTGCCAGTAAGGGATCACCTGTTCCTGGTAGGCTTGTATATCCTGCTCCAATACCCGGTAACCCGTCATTGGCCGATCGTTGAGGATCTGCAAATCCTCGGCTGAATGGCAGGTGAGTTCCGGAAAGGTAGGTACTGCCTTTGGAGATGGACCGCGTTCGCCGACAATGAGCTCGTCGTCGCCTATATAAATTGTTTTCTGCGTACACAGATGTTTGAAACAGAGAGCCCGAAGAACCGGTATCGAATGTTTGCCGTAATGCTCACGGTAAAAGTGAGTTTCAAGCACTGCCCGCTCGATTGAGATGGAAGGCCGGGTCTCAAAACTCTGCTGTCTCAGCCGGGTGATTCGTTGATTCATGTAAGTCTCCTCCTCTATCAGCCGTCAATCACTACAGAAAGACCGTGCTCTTCAAATTGTGTGCGGATTCTGTCGATTGTGGCGGAACTGGGAATATAGAGATGACTGGTACTATCGGTTCGGGATAATTTTTTATATTTGGCACCTGCCAGATCGTGATACGGCAAGATATCGATCTCACTGATATGCGGCAAATCACGGAGAAATTCAGCCATAACCTGGATATGTTCCTGGGAATCATTAATTGTTGCAACCAGCGGCAGCCTGACTCTTACATCGCTATTGGTTTGGGCAAGTTTCCTGAGGTTTGCAAGGATTGGCTCGTTCGGTACTCCGGTGTACTTTTTATGCTCGATAGAGTCCATGTGTTTCAAGTCATAGAGAAACAATTCAGTATGCTGCGCAACCTCAAGAAGAACATCTGTTTCAGCAAAGCCACTGGTATCAACGGTTCGATGTATATCAAGTTCTCCACACCGTTTTAACAGCTCGATGAGTTGCTCTGCCTGGAAGAGCGGTTCACCTCCGGAAAACGTTACTCCGCCTTTTGAATGATCAAAGAAAGGTAAATCTTTTTCAATCTCACGGATAATGGTATCCAGGTCACTTTGCCAGCCAATGGCTTCATGGGCCAATGACGGGCAGATTTCCACACAATTCAGGCAGCGTGAACAACGGGTATCATCCCGCTCGATTCCTTCATTGATCCAGATAAGGGCTGACTCAGGACAGCCTTCCAGACATTCCTGGCAACCGATACACTTGGCCTGGATGGTGACAACCTCGAGATCAGAACTGATTCCTTCCGGATTGTGGCACCAAAAACAATTAAGCGGACAGCCCTTAAAAAATATCGTAGTCCGAATATTCGGTCCGTCATGCAGTGCATATCGTTTGACGGCGAATAACATCGGATATGTATTATCCATAAAAAGAGATAACAATAATTATTATCATTTTTCAAGTGATGCGAAAGAGCTGGGAGAAAGAAAGTTGCCTGTCAGCTCTATATTTGACGGATACTCGCCGTATTGACAAACATTAGCAGCTGTCTATGGTAGTTTTAATGGTTCTGGTAAGAACCTGGTTAAATGTTCATCTATTGCAATAAACAGTTAAGCGAAAGGAGAATTCAATGAGAAAACAATTCAGTATGCTTTTAGTCATCTTTGTCTCTAGTTTTATTTTTATCAGCAACGCCCAGAGTCATTGTGAAATTCCCTGCGGGATCTATGATGATGAAGCCCGAATGGACTTAATTCTCGAGCATGCATCAACCATTGAAAAATCGATGATGCAAATCACAGAGCTGGAAAAAGCAGACAATGCAAATCAACTGGTCAGGTGGGTGAACAACAAGGAAGAGCACGCGACTGAATTACAACACATTGTGACCCAGTACTTCATGACCCAGCGAATCAAATTCGATAGCCCTGATTATGATAAGAAACTCGCAGCACTGCATAAGATGCTGGTATACAGCATGAAATGCAAACAAACTGTTGATCTGGCCAACGTTGAAATGCTCCGCCAGGCGGCAGACGAATTCAGACAGCTTTATTTTAAATAATAATTTCTTGATCGGCACAGCAGATCAACGAATTCTCTATCTTTACGCCTGGAGAAGCGGGTTGTTTAATCCGGTAACTTGACTGGTTTCTTGCATCTGCTGATGACAGCTGATAGGCTTAAAGTAGGAGAATAAGAATCAACAGATTTCCTTTAGTTTTCATGACCTGAATAACGATCACGCTGCACTGGAAGGTGGCGGGTCAACGATGATTTACACATCATTTTTAAAGGAGGGCTGAGTCATGAAAAGTGCCAAATCAATTAAGGAGGCAATTGTACGAAATTATCCTGCCATTGGCTTTGATGAGACATTAGGAGCGGCAATTCGTGCGATGACGAAAAACAATGCTTCGGCACTTGTGGTGAAGCAGGATGGTGATTTTCTCGGTATCGTAACCATCACTGATATCATGCACAGCCTGGCATACGAACAGGATCTGCATGAGACACAGATCAACTCGTTTATGACCCAATGTGATTTGATCTCCGGTCAGGGCAGCAGCAACCCGTGTGCTCAGCTTGATGAAGAACAAGATGCGCTCTCGGCAATCAAAGTAATGCACGAAGCAGGTGTGCACCATCTTGTTGTTTCCGGATCTGACGGAAAACCGGTGGGAGTTGTTTCAAGCCTGGAGATCAT
>JAQYVS010000007.1 GCA_030145365.1 Desulfofustis sp.
GGACGCCACCAGGCCATAATCAATACCGAGAGAACTCCGACAACAATACCGGTGACGGTTGCGTTCCATTCCGTCTGGCACATAGCTTTGTATAAGCCCCTTGCCTTAACGGCCAATACGCTCTGCTCGCTCATACATACCTCCTGAATAATCATTCATGTTTAAAAAATAGTTTCCTTGCTTTACCTTTGCTTTTAATTTTTGTCAACAGTGCTACAGCGTCGTATACATTTGTTTTTCCGTTGTAACGGTTGGTTCCATTTTGGTTTGACTTACCAGTTTAATATGCTAAAAATTAGGTAAATTGTGGTACAGTAGGCGCGAACAAATTTTGTTTCGCATCCAAGCGGTAAGGATGCGAAGACAAAGGCCAAGAGTTTTCAATTAAGAAATGTTTTGAATCAAGAAACACTATCAGGAGGAATGTAATGAGTGATGTAAAACAAGTAGCAGCTGATGTCACCGCAAATGCCGTTTTGGATGCAAAGGGGTTAAGCTGCCCGATGCCGCTTTTACGGACAAAAAAAGAAATGGGTAAATTAAACAGTGGCGACGTTCTGCAAGTGGACGGAACCGATCCGGGTTCACGAAACGACATCCCCGGCTGGTGTGATCGTGCCGGACATGAGTATCTGGGTGAGAAAGAAAACAGCGGTTTCTTCAGCTTTTACATAAAAAAAGGTTGATCCCGGCTGAATCCTTTTCTGTTTTTGGATTAACACGCCCCCTGGCGTTGCAACACGGCAGGGGGCAATCTTTTATCAAACGCTCAATCGCATATACGAACAAGGAGGCTCATGATGGCAAAAAGTCTTGGTATTTTTGTAACCAACCCCGATAACCTGCAGCATGCAATCGGTGTTACAAAAGCTGCAAAAGCAAAAGGCTCCAAAGTGAAAGTGTTTTTCACCTGGACTGCAACACATAACGCAAAAAGTCCTGAATTTCCAGCTCTTTGCGAACTCGCGGATGATATTTCTATCTGTGTGGACAGTTACAGAAAACAGGGGTATGAACTTGAGGATGTTCCAGAGGGATTGACTTCCAAGGAAATGGCAACCCAGGCACAGCATGGGATTATCATTGAAGATTACGATTGCTATCTCAGCTTATAAAGGGGCTTGTTATGGAATATAAAAAAGTTTGTTTCATGTATAGAAATAAGGATTACGCTGTTGACGGTATCCGTTCCGCCCTTGGCCTCGCAGTAGAAAATATGTATTCATACGGCGTGGTAATGGACAACGAGATAGAAAAACTGGATGAACATAATATCGAAAGCATTGAGATGCTTCGGGATATGGAAGGTGAAATTTATTCCACCATTCAGGCAAATGTGGACAACAACGGTTTTGAGTCCATAGATATAGAAGAGCTCGGTGAAAAACTCAGGGAAATGGATATTGTCATTCCCTACGGACTTAAATAGGAGGGATTATGAAAATATTAAATGTGTATCGCTCCGAACCGGACGAAACGGTAAAAAAACTCGTTGAAATAGTTAGTCGGGACAGAGAAACTGATTCTTTTGATTTAACTGAAAGTAATCCTGACTACGACGCGCTGGTCGACAAAATATTTGACGCTGATCAAACGATCTGCTGGTGGTAACCCGCTTCATCCCCCTGGAAATTATCTTTCCGGGGGGAATTCTTTTCTGTACAGATATTCGATAATCTTATTGTGGATATCCTGCCTCATTGCCCTGATTCCCGTCAGGTCATCGCCTTTTACCACCCTGTTAGTCAGCAGAACGACGATCAATTCTTTTTCAAGATCGATCCAGAAAGAAACTCCTGTAAAACCAAGATGCCCTATACTTTTGGCTGAAAAATAATCTCCACTGCTGGATCCTTGTGCAGACGGTAAATTAAAACCTCTGGTCCACTCTGAATTATCAACCCGGCGACAGACATAGCGAAATGTTTCTGAGGATATGGGAAGAACGCTTTTTCTTGCATGGAAAAGCGCTAAAAACTCTTTGCACAGGGTCAAGACTCCTAAAGATGATCCAAACAACCCTGCATGCCCACAGCCCCCTTCAAGAGCTCTGCAATTATCATCATTAACGATGCCCGTTAATGGCTCGTTGCTCCAGCGGCAGCACCCCGTAGAAACAGTGTTTTTTCCTGAGCACGCACCTGAAAAAAAGAACTGTTCTGTCAGCTCAAGCGGCTCCGCAATATTTTTTATCCAATAATACTCAAGGCTTTCAAAGCTCTTTGCTTCGACGACAAAACCTAATAATATATACCCCAGATCACTGTAAATGTGGCTGGTTCCCGTGTTATATTGTGAACTTCCTGTAAGAATCTGCTCCAGCAACCACTTTTTTCTCTTGTCTTTGTCGACACCTCTGAGCTTTTCCCAGTAATTTTCGTGGGCAGCCAATCCGGAGCAATGGCAGACAAGGCTTTGCAAATCTATAGCTGCAAACCGAGATGGTATTTTTCTTTCAAGTAAAGATGTAAGCGGTTCTTCCCAGGATATTTTTTTCTTTTCTATAAGATCCAAAATACAGAGGAGGCTAACCAATGGTTTCGTTAATGAAGCCAGATCAAACAGGGATAATTCGTCAACCTTATCTTCTTCTTTATTACCCGTTTTACCGCAATTGATATGACATGCCTCTGCATCGGTTTGAAAAGCATCCCAAAAAGTCACACTGGCTGCTGAAAAAACATTTTTATTATAATAGGTTAGCAGCCTATCATTAATGGTTGTAGACAAATATTTTTGAGATTTTAGAGTCATCTCTTAGAAGCCATTATTTTATTGAATTTTTTCGCCATTTCTACTAGATTAAAGGGGAAAGTGAAACAAAGATATTTATCCGTTTTTGTTGCAAAAAATCTTTTCTTTTGTTTTTTTCATCACACTTTCAACAAGGAATCAACAAAGGGTTGTTAATTATCTTTTCAATCATTGTTGATAATGGTGTTGAAAACTGCTTTTAAACAAAAAAGATATCTTATTAAAAATGAATTTGTTCACTCTTTTTTATGTAAAAAAAGGTGCTTACGTGTTTTTTGAACAAATGAGCCTTTATAATAATAATAATAAATTATTTATACTTATATAAAAACATCAAAAAAGGAACCGTAAGATGAGTCTTGCATGTACCGTTCAAAGAAATGATTTGCTGGAAGGTTTAGCCACTTTACAGAACATAACCAACAAGCGGGGAACGCTTGCCATTTTGTCTAATATCCTTGTTGAAACGACAAGTAACGGTCTTGTCTTCACAGGAACCGATCTTGAAGTGGGGTTACGTTTATTTGTTCCGGCAGAGATTCATAATATAGGATCCTTGACTCTTCCTTCTAAAAAAATATTCGAAATTGTTCGCGAATCTGGTTCAGAGGATATTTCTTTTGAAGAAACGGAAAACAGTTGGGTTAAAATAAATGCTGGTTTAAGCACCTATAATCTGGCTGGTATCAGCAGTGAAGAATATCCAGCCTTTCCTGAGTTTGACGAAGATAATTTCACTTCCTTTGAATCTTTCATCTTTCTTGACCTGATTGATAAAGTGATCTTTTCCGTTGCTGGAGAGCAGGAAAACATATATTCCCTCACTTCGGTCTTGATGGAAAAAGAAAAGAGAGACGATGGCTCTTATCTTAAAATGATTTCTTCCGACGGACATCGTTTATCCATAATGGAAAAAGATGTTGCGGTTGATGTCGATGACTTTTTTCTCAACGATGTAACCTTAATTCCCAAGAAAGGTATTCAGGAATTGAGAAAATTCTGTGAGAATAGAGATACCATCGATATTTCATTTGAAAAAAAACAGATGGTTGTCAGAGATGGCGATGCGGTAATGGTTATTCGTTTGAAGCAAGGGGAATTTCCTCAGTACCAGGCGATAGTCAATTCGGTTACTCTTGATAATTGTATAAGAATAAACAGAATCCCCTTTCTTGAATCATTAAAAAGAATCAATTTATTTACCGAGGACATTTTTCACACGATTCAACTGCAGATAGAAGGAGATACCATGATTCTTTCCTCCCAGAATGCAGATCTCGGAAACGCTAAGGATCAACAGAAGATTATCTATTCAGGAGAATCGTTGACCCTTGGCTTTAACTGCCGATACTTTATTGAAACCTTACAGGTTATGGAATGTGAAACCGTCGATGCCTATATCAATTCGGAAAACAGCCCCTGCCTAATGAAATCCGAAGATGACAAAGGATTTATCAGTATCGTGATGCCCATGCAATTGTAGAATGAAGTAAATCATTCGGGCAAAACAATCTCCACCAAAAGGATAGCAGCGTGACAGAAGAACTACAAACGTATGATGCCGACCAGATAAAAGTTCTGGACGGCCTTGAAGCCGTTAGAAAGAGACCTTCAATGTATATCGGCAATACCGCCTTCGGAGGTCTCCATCATCTTGTCTGGGAAGTTGTGGACAACAGCATTGATGAAGCTTTAGCCGGATATTGTAAAAGAATACGGATAACCATTCACGAGGATAACTCGGTTCGGGTTGAAGATGACGGAAGAGGAATACCGGTTGATATGCACCCCATTGAAAAAGTTCCAGCTTTGGAACTGGTTATGACTACCCTGCATGCCGGCGGTAAATTCGATCACTCTACGTATAAAGTTTCGGGCGGATTACATGGAGTAGGTGTTTCAGTGGTTAATGCACTTTCCGTTGAAGCGATTGCCGAAGTGAGAAGAGACGGAACGGTTTATCAACAGAAGTATGCTCATGGCGAGAAAGCAAGTGAACTTGAAGTAGTTGGAAAAACAGAAAAAACAGGAACAACCATACTTTTCAAAGCAGACCCGGAAATATTTACTGAAACGACCACCTACGATTATGAGACAATAAAAAACAGGTTGCGCGAACTTGCCTTTCTCAACAGGGATGTGAGAATTTATCTCAAAGATGAGCGCAGCGGTGAAGCGGACAAATTCCATGCTTCCGGCGGTGTTGTTTCTTATGTGGAGTGGTTGAATAGAAACAGAACACCGGTTTTCAACGAACCAATCCATTTAAGTGCTGAAAAGGATCAGGTTCAGGTGGAAATAGCCTTACAATATTTTGACGGTTACTCCGAACGCCTGTTCTCCTTTGTCAACAACATCAATACACAGGAAGGGGGAACCCACGTTGCCGGATTCAGAGCGGCGCTGACCAAATGTATTAATCGTTATGCAAGTGACGATATTATCCCCAAAAACCTCAGAGAAAAAATGGGGGGTGACGATGTTCGCGAAGGGCTTACCTGTGTTATCTCAATCCACGTGCCCAACCCGCAATTTGAAGGTCAGACCAAAACCAAACTTGGTAATTCAGAAGTAAAATCCATTGTCGAATCAACATGTAACGAGAAACTGACACTCTTTCTCGAACAGAACCCTCAGGTAGCGAAGCGAATTTTAACAAAAGTTGTTGAAGCTGCCCGAGCCCGTGAAGCTGCCAAGAAAGCGCGGGAATTATCCCGTAAAAAGGGCTCAACAAGCTTACTCATGGCAGGAAAACTTACCGAATGTCAGGAAAAAGACCCTGCAAAGCGCGAGATTTTTATCGTCGAGGGTGACTCTGCGGGTGGTTCGGCCAAACAGGGAAGAGATCGGGCCATTCAAGCTATTTTACCGCTTCGCGGTAAGATAATGAATGTTGAAAAGGCACGGTTTGATCGTATTTTGGGAAGTGAGGAAATCAAACAACTCATTGCTGCAATTGGCTGCGGCATCGGCAAAGACGAATTTGATCTGGAGAATCTACGCTACCATAAAATAATCATCATGACCGATGCCGACGTAGATGGCGCACACATCAGAACCCTATTGTTAACATTTTTATACCGCCAGATGCTGCCGCTGATCCAGGGTGGATTTGTGTATATAGGTCAGCCACCACTCTACAGACTCGGCAAAGGAAAAAAGGAAAAGTATTTTCTCGATGACGATGAATTGAATAGCTACCTGTTCTCCCAGGCTAGCCAAAAAGTACAGGTTGTCGTCAACAATGATGAGCAAACCGTGGTGAAAGGAGAAGAATTGGTTACGCTTTTACAGAACCTCTCTATTTATCAACGACTCACCACTTTTCTCAGTAGAATGAATATCTGGGAGTCCTTGCTCTATTTTCTGTTGGATAAAGAAATTCGTAAGGCTGACCAGTTTGCCGACAAGGACTTCGTAGAAAAGCTGGTTGAAGAGCTCTCTGCTGATGATTCTGTGATAGTCGGACCACTTCGTTCCTGCAGGTGGCGGGCAGATTGCTATGAGGTGGATGTTGCGGTCAAGGGTAAGGCTCAGGTGAGTACCACACTCGGACCTCAGATTCCGCTTATCAACGAATACCGCTCGGCAATCAGAATGTTTCCAGTGGTAAAACCGTTCCTGCAGCAAACGTTCGTTATCAGAGCAGAAGAGGCAGCTGCTGAAAGAGCAGACCTGCAGGCAGAAAACTGGGCGGATATGGTCCATATGGTTCGCAACGAGGCATTTAAAGGAAGCCATCTTCAACGCTACAAGGGGCTGGGAGAGATGAACCCCGAACAGCTTTGGGACACAACCATGAATCCACTTAACAGAACACTACTCCAGGTTAAGATCAATGACGCTGAAGCTGCCGACGAGATGTTTACCACGTTGATGGGTGACAAGGTAGAACCAAGGCGTGAATTTATCCAGAATCATGCTCTGGAAGTAACCGAACTCGATATTTAATATCATCTATAAGTAGAAATTATGACAACAACGAAAGAGCCAGATTCCAACGAAGAGATTATCGCTTCGGTATCTGTTGAAAAAGAGCTGAAAAAGTCCTATCTCGATTACGCCATGTCCGTCATTGTCGGCAGGGCACTTCCGGACGTGCGTGACGGTCTCAAACCGGTGCATCGCAGGGTTTTGTTTGCCATGAGGGAGCTCGGAGTTTTTTATAATCGCCCCTATGTTAAGTCGGCAAGGATTGTCGGTGACGTCATTGGTAAGTATCACCCCCACGGTGATACTGCAGCCTATGATGCCCTGGTGCGTCTGGCGCAGAGTTTTTCCATGCGATATCCACTGGTTAACGGTCAGGGTAACTTCGGTTCCATGGATGGTGATGCTCCGGCAGCCATGCGTTATACCGAAGCCAGGATGACCCGCATTGACCGGGAAATCGTTACCGACCTTGATAAAGAAACGGTTGAGTTCGTTCCCAACTACGACAATTCTCTGATGGAACCGGCTGTTATGCCAAGTAGGGTTCCTAACCTGCTGGTTAATGGATCATCAGGTATTGCTGTCGGGATGGCAACCAATATTCCGCCCCATAACCTGACTGAGGTTGTTGATGGGTTGATCGCTTTAATTGATGACTCTAACCTGACCGTTCATCAGCTCTCTACTTTTATCTCGGGGCCTGATTTTCCAACCGGCGGATTAATCTGCGGACGAGCTGGCATCAGAGAAGCCTATGAAACGGGCCGCGGTGTGGTCCTGATGCGAGCCAAAACATCAATCGAGAGAAGCAAAGACGGTCGTAAAGAGACCATCGTTGTCGAAGAAATTCCCTATCAGCAAAACAAGGCGATGCTGGTAGAAAAAATTGCCCAACTCATAAAAGATAAAAAGATTTCAGCTATTTCAGAAATTCGTGATGAATCCGATCGCCAGGGATTGCGAATTGTCATGGAGTTAAAAAAAGATGAAATGGCCGAAGTTGTAATCAACCAGCTCTACAAAATGACGCCGATGCAGAAGTCTTTCGGTATCATTTTCCTGGCGATTGTCAACAATAAGCCAGAAGTTCTTAACATCAAACAGATTCTGGAGCACTTTATCCAGCATCGCAAGGTTGTTGTCTATCGCCGAACGGCTTTTGAACTGAGAAAAGCAGAGGAAAAAGCCCATATTCTTGAAGGGTTAAGCATTGCAATCAACAACCTTGATGAAGTGGTTAAGTTGATAAGGGCTGCGAAAACGCCGGGCGAAGCCAAAGAGCAACTCATCGAGCGATTTGAGCTTTCGGCTATTCAGGCCCAGACTGTTCTTGATATGAGGCTGCAGCGATTAACCGGGCTTGAAAGAGAGAAAATTGCCCGTGATTATGCAGAAATATTGGAAGAGATAAAGCGGCTCAGTGCTATCCTCAACGACGAAACCCTGGTGATGACAATCATCAAAGAGGAGCTTTCTGATATCAGGGAGCAATACGGAGATGAACGGAGGACGGAAATTACCGATGCCCCCGATGAAATTCTACCTGAGGATCTGATTAATCCGGAAGATATGGCGGTAACGGTCACCAACACCGGGTATATCAAAAGAAACCCTGTCAGTCTCTATCGCTCGCAGCATCGCGGCGGTAAGGGGGTCAGGGCTGTAACCAACGTTGAAGAGGATTATGTTTCAAACCTCTATGTTGCCTCAACCCTGGATACCTTTTTGTTTTTCACAAACTATGGAAAAGTCTTCTGGAGAAAAGTTTACCAACTGCCTCATGTCGGTAGAACTGCCCGGGGCAAGGCCATTGTCAATCTTCTGGAACTCACCGAAGGAGAAAAGGTTGCGGCTATTCTACCTGTTTCAACGTTTGAGGATGAACATGACACAAAAACGGTAATGATGGTGACCAAATTCGGTAGAGTTAAAAAGACCAGCTTAAAACAGTTCAACAGACCGCTGAGAAGAGGAAAAATTGCGCTGACGATCAACGAGGGGGATGAAATCATTACCGCTCATCTCCTGCGTGGAAACGATACGGTCTTTATGATTTCGCACAACGGCATGTCTATAAGGTTCCATGAGTCTGATGTGAGGACCATGGGCAGAACGGCGGCTGGTGTCAAAGGAATTACCCTAAAGGGTGATGACTTTATTGTCGGCGCCAACGTCTTGAGAGAAGAAAGTATTAAAACGGTACTGACCGTTACCGCAAATGGTTACGGAAAACGCAGCCAGGCTGGAGATTATCGTATTCAGAGACGTGGCGGCAAAGGAATCATGGCAATTAAGTCGAGCGAAAGAAACGGTGATATTGTTGGCGCCAAAATCGTCGATGACGACTACGAGGTCATTCTTATTGCCGACACGGGCAAGATGATTCGTATGCCGCTGGACAACATCCGGGTCATTGGGCGCACAACCCAGGGGGTCCGGTTGATAAACCTTGAGGAAAATGAAAAGGTTGTCGGTATGGATGTTGTCGAAATAGACAACTCCGATGAATTGCTAGAAGCTGAAGCAAGTGGGGATGAATAGTCCGGTTGCGGTTATTGGTGCCGGTTCCTGGGGAACTGCGCTGGCCCTTTTACTGGCTGGAAAAGGTGTAAATGTTCGGCTCTGGGGGCATCGGCACGAGCACGTTGCAGGCATTAGACAAGATAGAGAAAACAAGAAATATCTGCCCGGATATCTGTTTCCTCCGAGCCTGGAGCCGACCGAGTCTATCACAGAAGCTGTGGCCGGGGCTGGGGTTGTCTGCATGGTGGTACCTTCACACGGCTACCGTCAGGTTTTTTCCAGGGTCGTGGATGCGTCTGCAGGTGGTACCCTTTTTATCTCAGCAACCAAAGGAATTGAAAACGACAGCCTGAAAACAATGACCCAGGTTATGGGGGAATGTTTGCTGTCGGAAAGTCTGGCCCTCTCCCCTGTCGCACCCTTGGCCGTTTTGTCCGGTCCTTCTTTTGCCAAAGAGGTAGCCCAAAACGTACCCACAGCCATAACCATAGGCTGTGATGATTTGCAAATAGCCGAAGAGCTTCAGAAACTATTCAGTACCGACTCGTTCAGGGTTTATACCAGCAACGATGTTGTCGGGCTGGAATTCAGTGGTGCATTGAAAAATATTATTGCCATAGCAGCTGGAATCTGCGACGGATTGGAGTTCGGCACCAATGCAAGAGCGGCTCTAATAACCAGAGGACTTGCAGAGATGACCAGGTTGGGTATCGTTCTCGGTGCCGAGCGGCAGACTTTTTACGGTCTCAGCGGCTTGGGTGATCTGGTTCTTACCTGTACCGGGGCGTTAAGCAGAAACAGACATGTCGGAATTGAGCTTGGTAAAGGCAAGAGCCTCGACACGATTCTACAGTCCATGTCAATGGTGGCTGAAGGAGTTAAAACTGCACGTTCCGTGTATGATCTGGTTCAGGGACTGGACGTGGAAATGCCTATTCTTGAACAGGTATATCAAATACTCTACCGTGATAAAGATTGCCGGACAGCGGTCAGGGACCTGCTGGGAAGGGATCTCAAGTCCGAGCGCTCGTAATCATTTCGCCCAGTCATTGTCTTCGAATTCACTGTGGTCGGGTTGTGCGGGCATTTCTTCAAGAGTCCTGGTTTCAAGCCATTTCATAACTTTTTCAAACTCTGAGCTGAGCTCGGCAAGTACCTTTCCGCGATGACTCACATGGTTTTTTTCTTCGGTGGAAATTTCGGCAAAGGTGGATTGCAGCGGCTCGTAATAAAAGAGTGGATCGTAGCCAAAACCGCTTGTTCCACGGGGTTTTTCAAGAATTGTCCCACGGCACTGAGATTGATAGGTCAGCGCCGGCCCGGATGGAACTGCTATGGAAAGAACACAGACAAAGTAAGCCTTTCTGTTTTCTTTTCCTTCCATTTCTCTAAGCAGCTTTTTACAATTGTCCTGGTCGGTTGCATGCTCCCCTGAGTATCGGGCAGACCGAACCCCTGGGGATCCGGAGAGTGCTTCAACAACCAAACCCGAATCATCAGCAATCGCCGGAAGACCAAGTACTTTTGCGTAGTGATGGGCTTTCTTGTAGGCGTTTTCATCAAAGGTTGAGCCGTCTTCGATCACTTCGGGAAGCGGACCGAAGTCGGAAAGACTTTTAACCTCCACCGGAAAGTCGGCAATAAACTGTTTGAATTCCCGGACCTTATTCTGGTTTGTTGTGGCGAGAACGATCAGATTGAACATCGTTTTTTCTTTTCCTTGTTAACTGTTTTTTTAATCGGTTATCGTAACGTTCCTGCTCACTGTATATACAACCGCAATAACTTTGCCGGTACAAATTACACTGTATGGATTCATCAATTCCCTGCTGCCAGCCTGGCCGGAAATCACGGTACATAAAATCAACGGAACTGGCGCTGGAGATCGTTTCAGCCTGTTTTATGATCAGCGAATGATTTTGATAGACGCTGTACAGCAGGGTCGTTGAAAAGTGATCGTGATCATTTTCTGCTGCCAGCTTTGCCGTCTGTTCAAGCCTCATTCGATAGCAGTGGCGGCAACGCAGATCCTCCTTGAATACAACAGCGCGAAGAAATGTTTTGAGCCCATAGTCCCTATCGATGATGTAGTTGTAATTACGGTCGTCCACTAACAAACGAAAGGTGTCTAGCCGCTTCTTAAACTCGCGGTACGGGTGAATATTCGGGTTGTAAAAGTAACAACTGAACTCGATATTCTTTTCTTCCAGAATCTTGACAGGGTAGACCAGACAAGGAGCGCAGCAGGTATGAAGGAGTACAGACATCTTCTTAGATTTTATATTTTTTCGGGTCGATACTGTATTGGTGAATTTTGTAATTGATGATACGCAGGCTCGTGTCGAGGTAGCCGGCTGTTTTTGTTTGGTTGCCATTGTTCTTTTTCAGCGCATCAATAATAAGATCTTTTTCAAAATTTTCCACCGCCGTTGAAAAAGACAGGGGGTTGCCGTTTGAAGATGTTTCAGGAGCTTGAAGCGTTGGTGGCAGGTGGATACCCATGATGGCATCACCATCGCTGATCAGAACGGCTCGCTCGATACAGTTTTGCAGTTCTCTGACGTTTCCTGGCCAATGGTATTGGACGAGCAGGTCGATAGCGGAGGTTGATATTCTGATGATCTGTTTGTTGTTTTCGTGGGTAAATTTATCAAGAAAAAAATCAGCCAGAAGCAAAATATCCGTTCTTCGTTTTCGCAATGGAGGCATGTAGATCGGAAAGACATTGAGGCGATAGTAAAGATCTTCCCGGAAATCGCCAACGGACACAGCCTGTTCCAGGTCTCGATTGGTTGCTGCTACCAAGCGAACATCGCAGGTGATTGATTGTGTGGAACCAAGACGCTGAAAACTCTTTTCCTGTACGACATTTAGAAGTTTCACCTGGACTGAGTGGGAGATTTCACCAATTTCATCGAGAAACAGAGTGCCGCCCTCGGCATGTTCAAAGCGGCCGATTTTGCGTTCATTGGCCCCGGTAAACGCACCCTTTTCGTGGCCAAACAACTCACTTTCCAGCAATGTTTCAGGTAGTGCTGAACAATTCACTACGACAAACGGTTTTTCCTTTCTTCTACCATTATAGTGCAGGGCTCTGGCCACCAGGGTTTTTCCGGTGCCTGATTCACCCCGCAAAAGCACCGTGGCATTGGAATCCACGACCCGGTGCACCATTTCAAACACATCCTGCATCCTGCTCGAATTTCCGATAATGTCGTTGATCCGGTTTTTGTCGGACAGTTCACGTTTGAGCTTAAGGTTTTCAGTTCGCAGGTTTTCTTTTTCTTCGTTTACGATCTGTATCCTTCGAACTGTCTGGGCTACAATACTTGAAAGAACGGTCAGAAACTGGAGATCATCATTTGCCTGATTACCAAACCCATCCGTGTACTCCCTATCCACACTCAAGGCGCCAATAACCTGCTTTCCGTCCTTAACGGGAACGCAAACAAAGGATCTGTTCCGGTCAACAAGGTCGCCCCGTGACCGTGTACGGTTTAAAAAGAGCGGCTCCTCAGCGATATGGGGAACAATGATCGGTTCACCTGAGGCGACCACCCTGCCCGTTATCCCCTCCCCTATTTTATACTTCCCACGTTTTCTCCCTTCTGCCGTGAGACCGTGAGCAACTTCGATTTCCAGTTTTCCCGTAACCGGATTGACGATGGTAACGGTGCCGTTTTCCATTTTTTTCCATTCGGAAAGAAGTGCCATGGCTTTATCAAGGCATTCGTTGAGAACAAAGGAAGATGCCAGTTCTTTGGTTATTTCATAGAGGCAGGTGAGATCGTGTAATTGACTTTCTGTTGCTGTTTTGGTAACCATTTGATCCGTACTGTGTTTAAAAATAAAAAATATTCCATAAATGTTGTTGTTTTGTTTTGTGGTGTTACAAAAATGTATTATACACCGTGCGGTGTTGGATAGCAACGACCTTATTGACAGAATTTTTAGGAGATGGTACAAGGATAAGCCTTCGGAGGGATGGCCGAGTGGTTTAAGGCGGCGGTCTTGAAAACCGTTGTACGAAAGTACCGTGGGTTCGAATCCTACTCCCTCCGCCAGAAA
>JAQYVS010000036.1 GCA_030145365.1 Desulfofustis sp.
GTGCTGCCATGATATCTCCACACCCACCTCGTTCATCACTTTCACCGCTGACAGATTTAGACCGTGGGTTTGATACCGGCCGAGTAGACCTCAATGAATTCTGATTTCACCGACCGTGTCCAGCCTTCTGCAATCTGGGATCGGCATGAATTTCCAGTACAGAGAAAAAGCAGACATATTTTGCTTTTCATATGATATGCCTGAAAAAAGGATCGCTACCATGGTTGCCTCAGCTTAGCTTTACATTAAAATCTGCTGAGATCCATTATTGCAATGCCTGGGGAGTTAAAACCGGCAGCGGTGCTGCTGGCCTTGGTTCTGCGGGCTGTTGAGATGTTGAAAAGTCCATATCAAAATCCTCTACTTTGAGCTCCACATCATCTCCGGCTCTTTCCAATTCGGCCTGTTCCTGCTCTTTTTGTTCAAGAGCAGGCAGCAGCATTGGGTCAAGTTCGTTCATCTTTTTCTCTACCATCTTGATGTTGCCCATAACCTTATCACCGACTTCAACTTCGGGATACTTGATCAGAATATCTTTAAGTACCTGTCTTGACTCAATCAGCAGATCTTTTTGGGCTTGCGGGTCTGCTGACTTGCTGAAACGAACAAAGAGATCAGCTGCTTTGCGACGTTCTATTTTTGCCGCCGTAAGAGAAAGTTCTGCAATTTTTTCTTCTGCCCTTGCATCGTATTCGGTTTCAAGCAATGGGGTTAACACCGCTATGGCGCCATCAAAATCACTCGAATCTGCAAGCGTCATGGCTTCGTTCCAACTTGCCTGTAATCCTTGCATTGTTTCAAATTTTATAGTTTCCCGATCAACCGCTTCTTTGAGAACCAGCTCGTCAATCCTCTCTTTTAAGACCTGAAGCTTGTCCGGATCAAGATTTTGCTCCGGTATTTTCTGGAGCAAAATCAGCCCTTCTTCAAAACTTTTCTCTGAGATCAGCTGTTCTGCCTGGCTGATAGAGGCCTGGAACCATTCATCGGCCTTCAACACGGTCTGTTCTTTAATGATATCGACGTTGGAGGAAACAGGGGAATAAGGGTATTGCTGTAAAAATGTCTCTGCTTTCCAAGCGACGGAATAGCCATCTTTCTCAGGCAAAAATCGTAGATAGGACCTTATCAGTTCTGAATAATCAGTGAGTTCGGGGCTGCCTTTCATACTTTTTTCTAGCATCGAGAGCTGAAACCTGGACCACTGCTCTGTAGCACCAATTGCCTGATAGTCTGAAGAAATCAGCTCATATTGCCCCTCAGCCGCAAAAAAGTTGCCTGATGCTGTGTAGAGATCCGCCAGCATTCTTCTCAACGACAACATATCGGTGGGTTGATCAGTAGATACAGCTTTTTCATCAACAATCCCCTGATAGACCTCGGCTGCCTCACTCGGTCGATCCAGATACCTAAGAGCGTTGGCGTAGCGTATTTTGCTCTGTTCTTCGACTCTCTCAAGTTGATAGGGAGGAATCTCCGACCAGAATTGGGCGAGTTCCTGGTACGCTTTGTTTTGATATTGCTGGGCAATAACCGACTCAATCTGTCCCTGATTAGAGGTGGTACTTATTTGGGATAGGCCTGAACCCAAATCTTCAGGTGAGTCAAGCAGGCTCCCACAGCGGCCTTCTAAAAAGGAGATATCTTCCATTTGAATCGAGATAACTTGATCAGGTTTTAAACTGTTCATCGAACTGTTCGTTGCATTCTGCAGAAACTGGTCACGCATTTCTTGATATCCGCTTACCAACCGCTGCAAATCACGAAAACAATCGATCATGATCTGTGTTTGCTGCTGATCAAGTGTAGCTACCGCCGATTGTGCGTCACGTTCTTTCCAGAGCTCCAGTTTCTTGCCATACTCAAGAATTCGCCCATTTATATATCCGAGTGTCAATTGACTTGGTTCCTGATCGCCATCAGCACTTAATGCTGTTTGACCGACAACGGGTTTGGCAATTGGCTGCGGCCCTGTCTTTGTCTGATCAATTCGTCTATCACTATCGTCCATCCCCATAGTATTGGGCATAGGTTGGGATTCACCATATTTACTGCCTTCTTGGCTCGGCGGAGTTGAAATTTTTGTTTGAGCACAGCCACCAAGTATAAAGGTAAAGAGGACGAACAAAACGAGATAATAGGTCGTTTTCATATTCACAGTATTTTAATTAATATTGGTTGATTTCCCTGAACCGGGGCTCCTACACCGATTTAAGATAGTAATAACCGATCGGTAAAAAAGCAAAAAGAGTTTAACCGGAAATGGCTGTAGAAAATTATTTGAAGATATAAGATCCTTGGACAAGACCAGGTTTTAATTACTGGTAAATGGAGATTACTCAACAAGATATTGCCATCAATTCAGTTGCGCCTCAGATGAAGACGGTTGTAGGACCCCCGGCTTTTGCTGTGCCGGGGGAAGCTGGTTCAACCAGAACGGTGCAAAACTCCGAGCAGATTTAAAACTGCCGTTTTCTCCTTCAGCCCCAAAGGTTAAAATTGAAGGCTGATAACGATCGAGTGAATCCACCTGGCTCAACGGCTTTATAAGTACTCCCCCCAGATCTTTAATCACACCGAGGTTTTTCTGTCCAAGCGCTTTTCGCTCTATAGCCAACCCATAAAAACTGAGATCAACAGGGTCAAGCCCTGAGCCGAATTCATCCTGCCTGACAATTGCGTTGGCAATATCTATCCAGGCTGGCAGGGCGCCTAATGAACCGGTGACCCGCGTTGTTTTTTTGCGCATCGCCTTGTTATCATCAAAACCGACATAAACGCCAATGCCATAGCCATCTTCTATCACCATCGCGTTACCGTCCTCGTTTAACGTAGGCAGATAGCCGAAAAATGAGGCGTTGGTATATCGATTTGCGGTTCCGGTTTTACCGAACAGCGGAACCGATAACCCAAGTTCGTCAATCTTGTCGTCTTCTGATTCACCGCCGCCCATCTTCACTCGACGATCGGCCTCTCTGCCGGTGCCAAATTTGACGGTATTCTCAAGAATATGACCGATTGTCAGTGAGGTTTTTGCTGACACTCCCCTGCGTACCACTTTCTCGGGACGAAAGAGAACGACTCCATCTTCTGATTCTATTCTATCTATTATCGCCAGAGTATTGTTGATTTCACCATTTTCTTCAGTGAACAGTGTTACCCCTCCAGTAACCAACGCCTCATAAACCCTGGTGGTTTCAAGCAGGGTAACAACGTTGGATCCCAACGGAAAAGAGAGAACCGGCTCCATGGCGCTTTCGATTCCGACAAATTTTCCAAACGCTATTAGATACTGAAGCCCAACCAGAATACGATAATCTTCAACCTCCTGCAGAACATCCATAGAGTAGGGCAGAAGCTTGCGCATTTTTTGATACTCCAACTGAACGTGTCGATCAACAAATTGGAAGGCGGCTACAGAGATAGTGCTGCCAAGCTTTATGGTATCGACAAATTCTTTTTTTTCAAATGCGTCTAATTGGTCGAATTGTCGCTGCAGCTGCCATGGTTGAACAGGTTCAGCGTATTCAGGTACAAATTTTGGATAATCATACAGATAGTGACCGGTAACTCGGTTATAAAAAAGACGTGGTGTCCGCGCTTTCATAGGGGCAGATACCGTACTCAATCCTTTGGTATTGAAGTCGGAAGCAACAAGAAACTTAAAATGATTGTTCAGATCTTGCAGTGCCAGAAAATTTCGAGCCAGGATCTTTTTTCTTAAAAAAAGTTCGCTTCTTTCCTGCTCACTCAAACCTTTTTGTCCCAGCTTATTATCAACATCTTCTCTAAACTGGTTAAACCCAAGTCCGTAATGCAGACCTCTGATTGCCTCGTATTCCTGTTCCAACCCTTCAAAAATCAAATCTGCCTGAATTGAATTCAAAGTCTTACGATAAGCGGCTTTACGCAAAATATCTTCATCGATGACAATACCGTAACGGTCCCTAATTCTGGAGCGAAACAAACGATACGGTTCAGGTTCGCCATCAACAGCTTTTGGAGTCAATCCAAGATAATTGGCAACGTCCTCCAATTGTGAGGAACTCAAATGATCGCAGAGATGGGCAGCGAGCCAGACTGATGCAATATTTTCAGAACGAACTCCGGCCCAGCTCAAACTGACCAGTTCGTTGTCGATCTTATGATCGGGCCGCGGGAAATATGCTTGATTCTGGTACGCGAAGACATCTCGTTTATTGGGAAGCAGATCTGCACTATTCCAACCCAGCTGCATGGCGGCACCATACACAAAAGGTTTGTAAGAAGAGCCCATGGTCCGTTTGCCATACACGGCTCGGTTGAAAAAACGATTTTCAACTCCTCCTGCCACCGAGATGATCTGTCCCTTCTTCAGGACAATGGCTCCTCCCTGGACCTTGGGAAAACGCTCAAGATCAAAAAGGGGGGGTAAAGCGTCAGGCAGTTCTCTAACGCTGACCCACACCTTATCACCCACTTGCAGTTGCTCAAGCAGCTCAGAATAGTCTGCTTGAGTCGATTCGCTCCAGCGATTTTTCTGCCATTTGACCCGAGCCTCAACAATATCAGTCAACCCGTTCTGATCGATCCGGCCACTGCCGTCCTTGAGTCCCAGATCAACTGTTATTACAATATCATCACCTTGCCCGCTCATCTCTGTAATGGTTCCAAACAGGAAATTACCCACATCTACCGTGCGATCGCCGCGATAGTCAACATTTTGCAATTCCTGTTGCACTTCATCACGTTCATAGCCACGCAATCGAACATCGAGATACGATAATTGTTTTCTGAGCGCTTGCAGCGTATTCTGCTGAATGTTTTTATCAACGCTGGTAATGACCCTGATACCGGAAGTGGCAATGTTGTCAATGCCATGGACGCTTAAGGCTTCGATGACACGTTCAGAGGACACCGCTTCAGTCACCAGCTCCATTACATAATCAAGGGCATAACCGACATTACCTTTATTAAAAGGTACATCTGAGTTTTTAGCCAGCCGGTAATCATATTCACCGATCATCCCCAGATCGAGCATCATTTTCAGAACATAAGCAACCCGTTTTCTTCCCTGCACTTTGGCCTGTTCAACAGCCTCGGGATTCTTTTTTATAAACGGATTGTAGTAGTTCGGTCGTTTTACGCTTCCGGCTATATAGGCTGCTTCAATAAGCGTTAATTCGTTGGGTGTTTTATCAAAATAATAACGAGCGGCTACTCCTAAGCCCAGACCGTTTCCTGATACATAAAATTGATTGCTGTAAAACTCGAATATCTGTTCTTTGGGGTATTTGTACTCCAGGCGCAAGGCATAGATCAGTTCTTTAAATTTGGCCTTATAAGATCGGTCCTCACGTTTAAACAGATTTTTGGCGGTCTGTTGTGTTAAGGTACTGCCGCCCTGGACGATGCGTCCCGCCTCAATATTTTTAATTGCGGCCCGGGCAATTCCTTGAATATCAAATCCGAAATGACTGAAAAAACGATTATCTTCCGCAGCTACCAAGGCATTGACGAAATCCTTGGGAATTTCTTGATAATCTACATACTGTCGGTGAGCATCGGCGAAAAAAACACCTAAAGGCGTTACTCCATCGTTATAATACACGGGACTTTCCCGTCCCAGAATTCCGCGTATATTTTCCTCTGAGATTTCATCGCCCGGTTCTACGACTACAAACCAGTAGAGAACACCTGCCACACTGACACCGAGAAGCAGAAAAACGATTATGAGAAAATAAAAAAACTTTTTAATCATCTGAGTAGTAGACAGTAGTAAGCCATACAAGAGGTTTTAATGATAAAATCGGAAGCTTCCTTCGATCAATTTCCTTGATTAAAACAGACCATCGGGTTTAAATGACGCAATTTATCTTCCTTCAAAGAAGGAGAATGTACATCGTTAACCGAGATATCTCAAGCCGGATTACAGATAAGCCCAATTGAGCAGGGCGATAAAATCCGGAAATAGCTCAGGATAAAATATATTTTGCAAAACTTAACTTTTCTCTCATCGTTGTCTGGAGGTATTTTCAGACTTCTCACAATACTCTTCTGTTTAGTTATTGTCACAGGTTGCGCCCCAAAAAAGCAATTATCCACCTTTGGTTACGATGAAGCCATTCTTTCCTCACAGTCAATAGACCAGGACCCTGAACTGCAACCAGTTGAATCGGAACCAGAGATTCCTCTGGCCCAGGAACTTGAAGCTCTCGCCCTGACCGGTCTTTGGGAAGAGCCGCAATCCACCGAGATCTTGCCTGAGATTATTCCAGAGCCAGTTGCAGAAGAACCAGTGTACGATTTCCCAGTTGTTGTCAATCGCCAGGTGGAGATGTATCTGGAATTGTTCCAGGGTAAACAACGTAAATATTTTGGCCGATGGCTCGCCAGATCGGGCCGCTACCAGCACATTATGCATGACGAACTGGAGGCCGCCGGTCTGCCCAAGGACCTGATTTATCTATCGATGATAGAAAGCGGTTTTAATCAGCGGGCATATTCAAAATCAAAGGCGGTTGGCCTCTGGCAGTTCATGTCAGCAACAGGCCGTCAGTATGGACTGGCAATAAGTTCCTATGTGGATGAACGTCGCGATGCCGAGAAATCGACCAAGGCTGCGGTTACCTATCTCAAAGATCTGTACCAGGAATTTAATGACTGGCACCTGGCAGTTGCCGCTTATAACGGCGGACCGGGGACCATGCGTAAAGCAATGCGTAAAAGTAAATCCAGAGATTTCTGGAAAATCGCTCAGAAAAAATATCTGCGTCTGGAAACGAAACGCTATGTTCCTAAACTTATCGCCGCAATTATCATAGCCAAAGAACCCCAAAAATATGGTTTTACTGACCTCATTTACGACGAACCGATGTCATACGACACATTAGAGGTTGGTCCCGGTCTCAGCTTGTCGGCAATTGCGATGCTCACTAACAGTAACAAGAAGGAGATTCAAATACTCAATCAGGAATTGAGGGCATCAAAAACACCCCTTGATACTG
>JAQYVS010000047.1 GCA_030145365.1 Desulfofustis sp.
ATTTTTGCGGCCGGACAAATATGCCCCGGTTTCAGATTTTCCCTCGTCTAACAGATCGGCTACGGTCCCACTGAAAACGATATCTCCTCCGTGTACCCCGGCTCCCACTCCCATGTCAAGGACATGATCGGCTGCCAGAATTGTATCGGTATCATGTTCGACAACAATAACAGTGTTTCCAAGATCACGGAGTTCCATAAGCGTATTGATCAACTTTTGATTATCACGCTGATGCAGGCCGATACTTGGCTCGTCAAGAATATACAGGACACCGGCCAATCGCGAGCCAATTTGGGAGGCAAGTCTTATCCTCTGAGCTTCACCCCCTGAAAGGGTTCCAGACTTTCTTGCCAGGGTCAAATATCCTAATCCCACATCTTCAAGAAAGGATAAACGATCGACAATCTCTTTTAAAACCGGTTCACTGATTGTCCGCTCACGCTCGTTAAACGGCAAGAGAGGCAGTCCCGCTAAAAGCTTATCAACCGACATGGTCGTCAATTCAAAAACATTATAAGTTCCGATGCGTACTGCCAGTGCTTCCGGCTTAAGCCTGGCTCCATGGCAGGCCGGACAAATCTGCTCGTTCATATAGCGAGCCAACTCATCTCTTATCATTGCCGACTGTGTCTCATGATACCTGCGATCTAGCTGTGGAATAACTCCTTCAAAACATTTGACGGCGGTCATTTCCCGCTTTCCCTTACGGTAATAGAACTCTATCTCGTCAATTCCAGACCCAAAGAGTACAATGTTTCGATGTTTTGCAGAAAGTTTAGAAAATGAAGTTTTCAATGAAAATCCGAAGTGTTTAGCCACCGCCGCAAGCATCTGGCCTGTGTAGGTCGCTTCATTGCGCCAGCCCCACGGAGCAATGGCCCCATTGATGATCGACAGGGAGTGATCCGGTACAATCAAACTCTCATCAAAAAACTGTTTGACCCCAAGCCCGCCGCACTCAGCACAGGCCCCCTGAGGGTTGTTGAAAGAAAATAATTGGGTGGAGAGCGGCGGCATAGATATACCGCATTTGTGACAAGCTGCAAACTCACTGAACAATTGCTTAGTTTCTCGGTCCGGAAAAAACGCCAATAGAAATCCATTTGTCACTTTTACCGCTGTACCTATGGAATCCGCCAAACGTCTTCGTACCGAAGATTTAAGCACCAGCCGGTCAACAACAATTTCTATGGTATGCTTCTTGTTTTTATCAAGCGCCTGGACATCATCGGTATGAACAATATCGCCGTCCACTCGCACTCTGACGAATCCCTCTTTTCTGATTCGGGCAAGAAGCTGTTCGTGGCGCCCTTTGCGATCGGAAACCATCGGAGCCAGCAGAATTACTTTGGTACCTTCCGGCTCATCCAGCAGGATAGTGACCATATCCTCTATCGATTGGGAACGAATTTCGTCCCCGCACTCGGGACAACATGGCCTCCCGCATCGAGCAAACAAAAGCCGGAGATGATCATAGATCTCGGTAACCGTGCCAACGGTTGAGCGTGGGTTCTTGCTGGTTGTTTTCTGTTCTATCGAAACAGCCGGTGACAAACCTTCCAGCGAATCAACATCCGGTTTATTCATCTGACCCAAAAATTGCCGGGCATACGTCGACAAAGACTCCACATATCGTCTCTGTCCCTCGGCATACAGGGTATCAAAAGCCAGAGTCGATTTCCCCGATCCGGACAGACCGGTAAAAACAACAAGGGCATTACGCGGCAGATCGACGTCAAGATTTTTAAGGTTGTGCATCCGCGCACCGCGGATACGAATCGTTTGAGGTTCCATAAATCCTTGTTATAGTTAATTATTGCCTAGATAAAAAAGCGTGATCAACCTTTATGCAGCGATCCATGATGGCGATAAGTCCGGCATCTCGAGCTCGCTGTGCAGCATCATCATGGACGATCCCCTGCTGCATCCACACCGCTTTCACTCCTATTTCGATGGCCTGTTGAACGATCGCTGGGACATCTTCTGGTTTACGGAAAATATCAACAATGTCTATCTTGAGCGGAACTGATGCAAGGTCGGGGTAACAGTGTATACCCAGAATTTCCCGTTGTCCCGGATTTACCGGGACTACATGATAACCAGAGCGAATCAGATAATCGGCAACCATATTGCTCGGCCGTTCCTGTTTCGGTGAAAGCCCCACGACAGCTATTGTTTTCGCATTATCCAATAAGGTTTTGATCTGTTGATCAGGCAGCTGAATCATCATAATTCCTGGAAATATTGGCAAGTGAATTAAATTTCGACCAACAAAATATAATGGAGATCAGCTGGACAAAAGTCAAGATAGCAATTATAACCTCATGTTACGGAATTTTAATCTAATCGAACCCGATAATCACTAGACCCGGGGTTCTCAGACCTATTTACTCAATTAGAATTGACAAGGAGTGCATATGAATTTCCAGGATATCATTTTTGAACTGGATACATATTGGGCAAAACAAGGCTGTGTTATCCAACAGCCGTACGATATTGAAGTTGGGGCGGGGACTTTCCACCCAGCAACACTGCTCAGGGCCCTCGGCCCCGAACCCTGGAAAGCCGCCTACCCACAGCCGTCGCGACGGCCAACTGACGGTCGCTATGGTGACAACCCGAACAGGCTGCAACATTATTATCAATATCAGGTAGTGATTAAGCCATCTCCATTGAACATTCAGGAACTATACCTGGAAAGCCTTAAAAGGTTCGGTCTTAATCTGCTGGAGCACGACATAAGATTTGTTGAAGATGACTGGGAATCTCCAACACTCGGTGCCTGGGGACTCGGCTGGGAGATTTGGCTGGATGGCATGGAAATAACTCAGTTCACCTATTTTCAACAGGCTGGATCAATCGATCTACATCCGATCACCGCTGAAATAACTTACGGTCTCGAGCGGATTGCCATGTATCTTCAAGGAGTCGACAGCGTCTACGATATTGCCTGGAACGATGATGTCACGTATGGAGAAATATTTCATCAAGCCGAGGTTGAATTCTCCACCTTTAATTTTGAGGAAGCCGATGTTGAGAAAATGATAGGTTTCTTTAACTCATACGAAGAAGAGGCACAAAAACTCATTGGTAAAGGGCTGGTTCTTCCTGCTTACGATTATTGCCTGAAATGTTCTCATCTGTTTAACCTCCTGGATGCCCGAAAAGCAATCAGCGTTGCGGAACGTACCAGATACATCGGCCGAATTAGAAACATTGCCAGAGATGTAGCGGAAACCTATGTAAACCAGCGTGAGGAAATGGGATTTCCTCTGATTAGAAAAGTTTCCGTCTGATGAAGAGTGAATAGTGATGGAAAAGAGGATACCTCAGTAAGCAGAACCAGTTCAGTTCTGCTTAAAACCTCATAGCCAGATTTCGACATTGTAGATTCAATCGCTGATAGAACATCTTTGGCCTTACTGGCAGAGTCTTAATCTGTGACCATGGTGCCTAAGTATTGGAATCACATCAAGCCCGAACCTTCTAACAGGGTGATTGTACATGGAAATTGACAGAGAAAAACAGGCACAGGCAATTGCCAAAGCTAAGCAATCACTGCTTCAGGCTGAAATCAAACGGGAAGAGACCAGACTAAGCCAAAGTGCCGATCTTTTCCTGCAAGCTAACTTCGATGTCCTGCTCAATGATGAATTTACTGAGAGCCTGGCTTCGCACATCATCAAATTGTACAGGGGTAATCAGAGAAAAACTGCGATACAATTATTGGAACAGCTCGAAGCCAGCGTCTGCAGTGAATCAACACCGGTACGAGAACGCTCTCTGATTGTAATTCTGATTTTATCCGAGCATATTTTCAATAACAACATCAGTGAATTAAGCTCTATCATAGCGAGGACTGCTAACAACTGGCTCAATTTCGAAACTGAATTTATTGCTGGATTCGAGCCGGTCTGCCTGCAAATTCAGAAGCTCGCTGTACAGATGCTCTCAACCGAACAGTGGTACGAGGTTGAACAACTCATCATCACAATTAATAAGATCA
>JAQYVS010000148.1 GCA_030145365.1 Desulfofustis sp.
CAAAAACATATGTCATTTCCAGAAAGACGTTGGAAAACCTCGAGCAGGTTTCAAAACGGTATCAAACACCACGGGATGCGCTGGTGGAGTTCTCCATTGAGCGAATCATGCCTCTGCTAAAAGAGGAACAACTCAAGCATCAGAACCGAAAGAAATTGCGTGCAGGTTTAGACACGTTTCTTGCCGCCAGCAGGGACTTGCTGGATGAGGCGGATCTATTACTTGCCCGCGATGATCCTGTTTTTGAGCAGATTGTCCAAATCGCCCGCTCCGTACAATCGGGGGGCAATGAAATTAATGATATCATTGAAAAGGGCAGGCGACTTGAGGATTTTTAATCAAACAACGAACTTTTAATTATTTTGTACTAAATAAATACGCCTTACTGTTTCTTCTCATGTAATTATCGTTTACAATTGAGTCCCAATTTTTCCTAGTCAATTTGCTGGTAATCTGGTAATACCAATCTGATCTTCAATCATAAGGCTGATTGATATTTTTCTCTGGTTATACCAGGTTTGTTGTTAAGCCTTTTTTTGCGAAAAGGAAATAAATAATAAGAACTCTGTAATCGAGGAGGAAGAAGATGAAAACACCCGTACGTGTGGCAGTTTCCGGAGCGGCCGGTCAGATCGCCTATTCTTTGATTTTTCGTATAGCCCATGGCGACATGCTGGGACCTGACCAACCGGTTATTCTGCAATTGCTGGAAATACCGCCGGCTATGGATGCTTTGAATGGCGTGGTAATGGAACTCAATGATTGCGCTTTTCCGCTGGTGGCTGACATTATTACCAGTGATGATCCCAATGTTGCTTTCAAAGATATAGACTATGGATTTCTCGTTGGCGCTCGTCCTCGAGGACCGGGAATGGAGCGTGCCGATCTGCTTGAGGCCAATGCCAAGATCTTTTCTGTTCAGGGAAAAGCCTTGAATGATCATGCCAGCAAAGATGTTAAAATTTTGGTGGTTGGTAACCCGGCAAATACCAACGCTCTGATTACACTGAAAAATGCTCCTGATCTGAAACCAAAAAATATCACAGCAATGATGCGTCTTGATCACAATCGGTCCCTGTCCCAGATCGCCGAAAAAACAGGAAGCCACAGCACCAAGATCGAGAAGATGGTGGTTTGGGGAAATCATTCTGCAACCCAGTATCCCGATATCAGTTATGCCACAGTTGATGGTGATGCGGTAAAAGCCAAAGTGGATAACGACTGGTATGTAGACACCTTCATTCCAACCGTCCAACAGCGCGGTGCTGCAATTATTAAAGCACGCGGTGCATCGAGCGCGGCTTCTGCTGCCTCGGCGGCTGTTGATCACATGCGGGATTGGGCCAAAGGCAGCTCCGGCTCATGGGTAAGCATGGGAATATATTCGGCCGGCAATCCTTACGGAATAGACCAGGATATTATGTATTCTTTTCCGATTACCACCGCAAACGGAGAATGGACTATTGTTGAAGGACTCGAAATCAGTGATTTCAGCAGGGAAATGATGGCAAAAACTGAAGATGAACTGGTGAGCGAGCGCCAGGCCATTGCCGATCTTCTCTAATAGATAACTACATGTCTGTGAAGGGAGCCTGCTGAGGGCTCCCTTTTTTATTCCTGCCTATCACTTCTAGAACCTAACCTGCCGTAAGCTCTTCCAGACAGCTAGACCCCGGGTATATTCCCTGTTTACAAAGCACCATTTCATCGGGTACGATTTTATCAACAGGGGTACGATCTATATTCCAAAAAAGGGGAAAGGTCATGGCCGAGATAGAGATCATCAGGGCAGATATAACCACCCTGAGCGTGGATGCAATTGTTAACGCTGCAAATTCAACACTTCTTGGCGGAGGTGGTGTCGATGGTGCGATTCACCGGGCTGCCGGGCCAGAATTGCTTGTAGAATGCCAGGCAATCGGAGGCTGTCCGACTGGGGAGGCCAGGATCACTAAAGGCTATAATCTTCCCGCACGTCACGTTATTCATACGGTGGGCCCAATATGGCATGGAGGTACCGAAGGTGAGCATCAGTTACTGGCTTCGTGTTATATAAACAGTCTGAAGTTGGCAGTGTCTCACGATGTATCATCGATCGGTTTCCCGGCGATCAGCTGTGGTGTCTATGGGTTTCCAATTGCAGAGGCGGCAAAAATATCCATCGGGAAAACGATCGGTTTCCTGAAAGAAAATGACTCAATCAATCAGGTGGTCTTCGCCTGTTCATCACCCGAAGTTCAGTCGGCTTTGCAGTCCGTTTCTAACGAAAAGATATGAGTCAGGATATGCAGGATTTTAAAAACCTCATCAAAACCAGCAGGCAAATCGTTGGCTTTACCGGCGCCGGCATAAGCACTGATGCAGGTATTTCCGATTATCGCAGCCAAGGGGGCATTTGGGAGAAATTTACCCCTGTGTATCTCTCTGAATTTGTGGATGAATATGAGAAAAGGGTGTTGTATTGGCAGCGTAAACAGGCTCTTTGGCATGGTATCAAAAAGGCTCAGCCGACAAAAGCCCACCACTTTTTTGTCCAACTGCATCACCGAGATAAGTTGAAAGGACTTATCACCCAGAATATTGATGGTCTTCATGAAAAAAGCGGCCTACCAGATGAATTGATCATCAACCTGCATGGTACGACGCTGGAAATAATCTGCCTTGACTGCCATACCATCTACAAGGCAGATCCGATTATGGCTGATCTTGTTCCTGAACAACCTCCTGTTTGCGTGCAATGCGGCGGTCTGCTCAAGCCCAATACTATTTCCTTTGGCCAACAGCTTGTTGAAACTGATCTTGTCCGTGCAGAAC
>JAQYVS010000151.1 GCA_030145365.1 Desulfofustis sp.
TCATCGAAACAACTTTTTTCCCCCAGGTCTACCGCCGTTATGCCCACATTCTGGCCGGACAGAAAATTTACCTGCTCAGTGGCCTGGTTGAACAGGATTATGGAGCCATCACATTGACCGTGGACCGGCTTAGACTGCTGAGAAGCTGATACGAGGTGAATAAAGCAGAGGTTGGGCAAACCCGTTAACCGTTAGGTTGCCTCTTGTTGTGGGCAGCTACGGTACGTTTATGATCATTCAGTTGGGCGACTGCCAGTTCTTTTTTCCGGGCAAAGCCATAATTGACAAGACGTTTGATGTCACCCCACATTGTCTCGCTACCCATTATCGCCACGATAATCTCATCGTTGCCACGCTTGAATTTCCCGACATAGGTCTGGCGGGCAGCATTTGTGTACCCGGTTTTTCCTCCCAGGGTTCCGTCGATCTGCCAGAGTGCCTTGTTGTGATTGCGCAGCAGTTTGCCTTCAACGGTATTTATTTTCGTACGTTTCATACGGGTGGCAAATTCTTTATTCTGCATGGCCCGCCGGAAAATGATGGCAAGGTCCCGGGCTGTGGTTTTTTGGCCCTTGGCAGTCAAGCCCGAAGCTGTTTTGCAGACGGTATTTGTGGCTCCCCAGGTTTTTGCCAGACCGGTCATTTTTCTGGCAAACTGTTTCTCTGAACCGGCAATTTTCTCAGCCAATGCAACGCTGGCATCATTTGCCGAGGCGAGTAGTACGGCGTTGATCAGATCTGTGGCTCGGTATGTTTTACGCTGATCGAGGTAGACTTTGGAGCGTGGTTGTTTGGCTGCATTCTTACTGACCGCTACACGTTGGCTGTTGGTGAGTGAGTCAATGGCAAGCATTCCGGTCAGTACTTTGATTGTACTGGCCGGCTGACGCGGCGAGTCAGGAGATCTCGAGAATAAGGTTTTACCGGATGAGGAATCGATAACGATTATGGATCTAGCAGAAATTGTACGTGGTTTGAAGCGATTGGTGAAACCGGCTAGAAAAGACACCGATTTCTTGGCAGTGCTGATATTTCTATAGGAGCCAAGGGTTTTTACTGATCGGCTGACAACGGTTTCAGCCCTTTTATCAGGCAACGAATACTTGGCCTGGTCCCTGAGAACTGGAACTGCCCATCCCTTTGAAATTGTACCGAAAAAAAATACACCGATCAGTATCAGTGTGGTACAGGCTATTGGCAGGCGATAACGCTCCATGACTCCGTCAATTATCTGATCTTACACGTAAATATTGGTGTTATCTTGCAGCTTACTAGCAGCTGTCCAGTCGGTTGTCAAGACAATTCACCCTTTCAATTTATCTGAGAACCTTGCTAATAGGGTCATTCAAGTCTTCTGGATTGACCTATGAGTCATGATTGTGTTATACCGAAAGTAGCATTGTATTAAGTAATTGTTACACTTTTTGCCTTTTGTCTGTAGAAAGGAAAGAAAGTTTGTGGTTTTTTTGTGAGGGAGATCATGGCCAACGGGCCCGAAGTTAGAATGACGCTGAATTATATTGTCGATTCCAGCAGAGAGAAGTACGGGGATCTTGGTGCTGTTGGCATGGCCATGGAGGAATCGATAACCTACGAAGAATTCCATGATCGAATCTGCGCCCTTGCCGCCTGCTTGATGGAGCGAGGCTTGGCCAAGGGTGATCGGGTGGCAATTCTTGCTGAAAATTCATACCATTGGGGTATTGCTTATCTGGCTGTTGTCCGCATGGGTGGTGTGGGTGTCCCGATTCTTCCCGATCTGCCCGAAGCCGATGTCCACCACATCCTGGGCGAAATGAAGGTAAAGGCCATATTTACCACCCAGCGTCAGATTGAAAAGATATACGACCTGCGGGCTGATCGTCCGGAAATAGTCATGACCCTGGATGATTTTCAGAGTGCGGAAGGGCTGCCGCAGACTGAACAATTCAGCACTATTATTGAAACGTCACTGGCTGACTATCGAGAGAAACGGGCACAGGACGAGGTTATCGATTTTCCCGAAGTCGGTGAAGACGATCTTGCTTCAATTCTTTATACATCAGGTACATCGGGATTTTCAAAAGCGGTAATGCTGAGCCATAAAAATCTCACCTCAAATGCCTATGGCGCCTCGGGTCTGATGGAGATCAAACCAGGCAGTGTTTTTCTCTCGATTCTACCGATGTCTCATACCTACGAGTTTACCACCGGATTTCTCCTGCCCCTGCTGGTCGGAGCCCGGATTGCCTATGCGGGGAAAACCCCGACGCCAGCGATTTTACAAAATCTCTGCGAGCACGAGAAACCGTATATCATTTTTGCGGTACCGCTGGTATTGGAGAAAATTTATAAAAAACGGGTTCTTCCAAAGATTGAGAAGAGTAAAGTACTGAGCCTGCTCTACAAATTTAAAAGCGGTCGTAAATTCGTAAACAAAAAAACGGGAAAAAAGCTTCTGGAGTTTTTCGGAGGCAACCTGGCGATGATGGGAGTAGGCGGTGCTTCTTTGAATCCGGAGGTGGAAGAGTTCCTGGTTGAGGCCGGCTTTCCATTTCTGGTGGGCTATGGGCAGACCGAATCGTCACCGCTTATAGCCGGCGGACCGTTTGGAGACCCTACAATCAGTATTGGGTCAACCGGTAAGCCTCTGCCTGGAGTGGAAGTGAAGATCGAAGATGGTGATCAGGAAACGGGGATTGGTGAGATCTATGCCCGGGGCGCCAATATCATGCAGGGCTATTTTAACGACGAAGATACCACTGCCAAAACCATTACATCGGATGGGTGGCTGGCAACCGGCGATCTGGGGATGTTGGATGAGCATGGCAATCTTCATATCAAGGGAAGGTGTAAAAACATCATCGTCATGGCCAATGGAGAAAATGTCTATCCTGAGGCAATCGAGCATAAGATCAATGCCTATCACTGGGTAGTCGAATCGCTGGTGGTGGAGGACAACGGAAAACTCAACGCCTGGATTTACCCCGATTACGAAAATATCGACGAGGTGACGGCCGGTCAGTCAAGGATGCAGCGCCGTGAACATCTTGACGGTTTACTGGAACAGATGCGTAAAGAGGTTAATGGTGCATTACCCTCAGCATCAAGGCTGACAGAGGTATTCGAACGAAGAGAACCGTTCATTAAGACGGCAACCCATAAGATCAAACGTTATCTGTACGACAGGTATGCTAATATAGCATAGATGCCGACTGCAAGGTCGGTATAACGTGTCTTCTCCGGCTCGATGAAGACGGAGGGGCAAACAATTTATTTGAGGGAGAACCGTATGAAAAAGTCGATATCTCTATTGGCGCTGGCTTCACTACTGGTTGCGGGTACCGCCTATGCTACAGGATACCGCATTCCAGAGCAGTCCTCGGACTCGGTGGCCAAGGCGGGAGCTCACATCGCCTCCTCGACGGGAGCCGATTCAAGTTACTACAACCCGGCAAACATGGGCTTTGCCGATGACGCCTGGCTGACGGAAATTGACCTGACCTACATTCATTTGACATCGATCGATTATACCGATGCCAGAACCCCCGCGTTCAACGGCAGTTCTGAAAATGAAAATTTTCTTCTTCCTACTTTCTTTGTCGTCTCACCTGATTACAACAGTTTTCGTTTCGGTCTGTCCTTCACCGCGCCTTACGGCCTGGCCAAACGCTGGGAAGATCCGTATCCGGCCCTGTTTGCCAGAAAATTTGAACTGCAAGTCTTTGATCTCAACCCCTCGGTGGCCTACAAGGTGAATGACTATTTCTCGCTCGCTGGCGGCGTCAGGATGATCGTCTCGACAGCTCAGGCGGAATTTGGCGGCACCAGCCCGGCTAATGGTGTGTCATATGATGTTAATCTGGACGGTGACTACGGGGTGGACTGGGGTTGGAATCTGGCCCTGGCCGTCAAGCCCAACGAAAATTCGAATATATCGGCCACCTATCGGTCAAACGTCACTATGAACCTCTCGGGTGATGTCAAAGCCAGCACAAATGCAATGGGCCCCATGAGCTTTGTCACCGGCGGTGACGCTGAGCTTCCTGCCCCGGCGGTGTTTACCCTGGCTGGCGCCTACACCTGGAACGATCTGACCATTGAACTGGTATGGGATCGCACCTTCTGGTCCGAGTATGAGGAATTGGATTTAGATTATGATGATCCAACGCTGGAAGCGATTTTGGGCCCCACACAAGTAAGGAACTGGGATGACACCGATGCCTTCCGGATCAGTGCCGCCTACGAATTCAATGACGCTTTCACCGGTATGCTTGGTTTTGCGGTCGATTCAAATCCAGTGCCCGACGAAACCGTAGGTTTTCAGCTGCCCGATTCAGACGCGATGCTCTTCTCGATCGGTGGCCGGTATAACATCAACGAGCGGTCTTCGTTTGGGCTGGGATTACTCTACGATTACAAGGATTCCAGAAAAGTGGCCAATGCCGAAGCTGTTGGCGAGTTCGAGAATGCTGCAGCATTTCTGTTCTCGGCCGGGTTTAGCTACAAGTTCTAATTTTTCGATTACCGGCAAAAAGCCCCGATCCGCTTGCGGATCGGGGCTTTTTTATTGTCCAAAAGTAAGAAGCTCTATGTTGCCTATTGGGGTGTCTTGCAAGAATGCTCAGGAGAGCAGCAGATTGTTGGCAAACCTGATTACCGGGAAAATAATGGTGCCCAGTACGCCGGTAAACGCCAGAATTAAAATTACGATGAACCCGTAGCGTTCGAAAGATGCGTAGGTTTTGGCCAGATTTTCCGGCAGCAGACCGGTCATGATTCGGCCGCCGTCCAGTGGCGGGATGGGTAAAAAGTTAAAGATACACAGCACCAGATTTATCCAGATACTGGCAACGAGCATATTTGAAAAAGGTACAAGTATTGCCTCTAACAGGCTGGAGTAGGGGATTACCGAGGCAATGCCAATGACCAGCTTAAGAACCAGCGCACTGGCGACAGCCAGCAGCAGATTGGTCACCGGCCCGGCGAGTGCCACCCAGAGCATATCTTGTCTCGGGTTTTGAAAATAACGGGGATTAACCGGCACCGGCTTGGCCCAGCCGAATTTGATGAAAAAGAAGGCAAGTGTCCCGATCGGATCAAGGTGGCTCAGCGGGTTGAGTGTCAGCCTGCCGGCATTACGGGCAGTGGGATCACCTAGTCGATAGGCGATATAGCCGTGGGCATATTCATGCAGGGTGAGGGCCAGTAGCAGCGGCGGCGCCATAATTATAATCTGGTTAATATTATCCATTATCGCTCTTTGTATTTATCTTTATCTCTCTCATAAAACTACACACTACCTGTAAGCATCCACTTGGCTAAGTAAATGATTTTTGCTTCAGATGCGTTAATCAAAGCCATGTACTATTGCTGGATGTATGTTGGTTCATCGGTTGGAGCGAAGGGGATAGCTCTTCTTCAGAAGATCTACTTCATCCTCTCTGCTTGATACCTCTTCATCGAGTCGGGCCAGCAGAAGGGTTTCAAGAAGTGTTTTGAAAATCGGACCGGGTTGATAACCGAGGCTCTTGAGATCATCCCCATTGAGCAGGGGGCTCTGGGTTCTCAGCGTTGTCACGTAGAGCGAAACAGCTCTTTTCACTTCAGGTTTACGAGCGATTGCCATCAGATAGAGCAGACCTTCTATGTTGAGTTCTCTCAAACTGCTATAAATTACGCTGTTCTTTAACGTAATTCTGCGGGACAGATAATGGGCGGTTTTGTCGGCCACTATTTTTTCATTGAGCAGATACGATCTCATTTTCGCTGATAGCTGGAACCGGTTGCAGAAATTGATCAGCACCGTTACCGGCGATCGGCTCATAATCGTCAGCAGATAGACGATCCACGGGGAATAATTGTCGTCCAGATAGAGGAGCTTGAACCAGGCGATTGAACGCTGGGCTTGATCCAGACAATGATCAAAACGGCGATCGATCTTCAGGTGCGGCTTAAGATCCGGCCAGAGAAAAGGGAACAAGCCAAGTTCTTCCAACCGCTTTATTGCGGCTGTGCCGATTTCCTCATTTAATAGTATTGTTAATTCGGTAAAAAAACGCGGGTCATCGGCCTTGCCGAACAAGTTCATTTTGACCGCATTTCTGATGAGCCGTTCGGTATGTTTGACGATGATGAAGTCCATCCGTTTTTCAAAACGGACTGCCCGAAAAATACGGGTAGGATCGTCCACAAAGCTCAAATTGTGAAGCACTTTGATGGCCACCTGCTTCAGGTCGTTCTGGCTGTTGAAAAAATCGATAAGTTTACCGAAATGATCAGGGTTGAGCTGAATTGCCATCGCGTTGACGGTGAAATCACGGCGATAGAGATCAAGTTTGATCGAAGACAGTTCAACCGTTGGCAGCGCTGCCGGATATTCGTAATATTCAAGACGTGCAGTAGCTATATCGAGTTTGAGCCCATCGGGCAGAACCAGAGTGGCGGTGCCGAACCGTTCGTGGACTCTGACTCTGCCTGAAAGCTGTCCGGTGAGTTCTTTGGCAAAAGCAATTCCGTCGCCTTCCACGACGACATCTAGATCCATATTGTTTTTCTTCAACAATAAATCCCTGACAAAGCCGCCCACCACAAATGCGTTAACCTTCAGCTCGTCGGCAACTTCCCCAATGGTTTTCAGCAAAACGATGGTCTCTCGATCTAAACTGGTTGTGAGCAGGTGAGCCAGATTTCTGCTTCGTTCAAGCGATGGATATTCTGATTCGTGCAGCAGGTTTTTGGGGAGGTTTGCCGGGTCGTTCACCAATCGATTCAACAGATCTGTTCTGGTGATAATGCCTCTGAGCTCGCGTTCGTGGACAATGGGAATTAATCGTTGTCTATGTTCGATTATGATTTCCTGGATATCTGCCAGGGTGGCATTTAGAGACAATACTTCGACGTCGGTGGCCATATAGTCCTGCACTTGCTGATCACCCAGGTCATGGCTGATTGCCCGTTCCACCATCTGCCTTGAAATCATTCCCAGGATGAACGGTTCGATTCCCTTGAGATCTGGCTCTACCCGGGGTACGACAACCATTGCGTTGATATTGTATCTGCTCATCAAGGTTTTGGCATGGTAGAGCGTTGCATTCTCCGGAGCGGTTATGGCCGGGGAAGTCATCATTTCCCTGGCGATAGCCTGTGGTCTGATATGGCGGTGCAGACTCCTGACTAACTGTTCATGCGCTTCGATATGACTCATATCTTTTATTGTAGCAGCGGCAGCGGTGGCGTGACCGCCACCGCCGAAGTCACGGGCAATGGCTCCTACGTTGACATCGGGAATTCTGCTCCTGGCGATCAGATACGTTCTGCCTGCCATGGAGACGATGGTGAAGAGCACATCGAGATTTTCCATGATCAGAAATCGTTTAACAATGAGAGAAAAATCATCGACAAAATGAGGCAGAGACAGGGTTGCTATTACTACCGGGATATCCTGAATGGTTATCTGGGTGGCACTTTGAACCAGGTCGTTTAAATAGCCGACCTGCTCCGAAGTAAGATCGTGACTGAGAAACTGGGAGATTACATCGAGCTTGGCACCTCGTTCAAGCAGCCAGGCGGCGGCTCTCAAATCGTCAGGTGTCGTGGTCATGTGGGTCAGCGAGCCGGTATCTTCGTAGATCCCGAGGCTGAATATCGTGGCTTCCTCCTCGGTGATTTCAATCTCTTTCTCCCTCAGTATCTCGGTGAAAAGGGTCATGGTTGAGCCGACGTCTCTGATTATTTCCAGATCGCCTCTGAGATCACCATCGCTTTTGGGGTGATGGTCATAGATGTGGACGGAAATCCCCGGGTTGTTCAGACAGGAAGCCAGCGACCCGATTCGTTTTGAAGTCCTGGTATCGACAATAATCAAGGAAGTGACGGCGGACAATACAATCTGTTTGGCTTTTAGAAAATCGTAGTGATAGAGAAGCGTTTGAGAAATGAACTCTCGCAATGCTTTTTCCTGGGATCCGGGAAAAACCAGCACACCATCAGGATAGAGTTTCTGGGCAGCAATCATTGAGGCCATGCCATCGAAATCAGCATTCATATGAGTGGTTATGACGCGCATCGGTTCCCCGAGTTTATAGGAATTGTCTGCTGCCTTTATTTCGTTGTAATTATAAAGAATTATAGCGTTTACAGCCAGTTATTGCAATGGCTCTCAGCTGCGCGGATGAAATGAGCGATGGATCGTTTTCAATCGGTCCTGGTCGATATGGGTGTAAATCTGTGTGGTGGATATGTCGGCATGACCGAGCATTATTTGAACTGCACGCAGATCGGCACCGCCCGCCAGCAGGTGGGTGGCAAAGGAGTGGCGCAACATATGGGGAGAGACGGCTTTACTGATTCCAGAAACTGTAGCGGTTTCTCTTACAATTTGCCAGAATCTGGCTCTGCTCATCGGTTTCGCCCGTGAGGTGACAAATACATAGTTCGATTGTTTACCCTTTAGAATCAAGGGGCGGGCATGTTCCATGTATGATTCAATTGCCTCTTTTGCAACACTGGCAAAGGGAACTAAGCGTTCTTTATCACCCTTACCGATAACTTTGAGAAATCCCGCACTCAAGTTGCAGGCGACCATTGGCAGCGTCACCAGTTCCGTAACCCGTAACCCGGTGGAGTATAGAAGCAGGAGCATGGTCTGGTTGCGAAGAACCAGTGGAGAAGGTGAAGGAGGCAGTTCCAGAAGCTTGTTTACCTCGTCCATGCTGAGCGCTTTAGGAAGCGATCTGCCACTTTTCGGTAGATCAACGGTTAAAAAGGGATTGCGGCTGATATGGCCATGAAGATTGAGATATGAAAAAAAAGCGTTCAGCGCTGATACCCTTCGGGCGTTGCTTCGATTTGAGACCGATTTCCTCCTGCAGCTGATTAAAAAACCATGAATAAGTTCAAGAGAAATATGATTGAGGTTCTCGACCTTTTCTGTGGTGAGAAATCGCAGAAACATCCTGATATCACTGTCATAGGCAGCTGCAGTGTTCTCAGATAATCGTCTTTCAGAAAGAATGTGACGGAGGAAGATCTCCAGCAGGGCGCTGAAATATTCGGGGAGTTCTGTCTGTTTTATCGGATTTATTTGATTGTAATAACGAATGAAAAGTCGCCTGCAGCCAATGCTGGCTACAGGCGGTGTACTTCTATCAACAACGGATTAGAATGATTTCCTCATACGATTGAACTTTCTGAGCTTGCGCCGGGCTTCCGCCTGTTTGCGGCGTTTTTTGACGCTTGGCTTTTCATAATATTCGCGTCTCTTCAGCTCTCTTTTAATTCCGTCAATCTGAAGTTTTTTCTTTAGCTGCCTGATCGCAAACTCAAGATCACCTCGAACTTCAACTTCTATCATTTGAATCTCCGTTTAACGTTAGTTTCGCTATGATTTGAATCATAGTGACGATTTATTTTGACGACAATCTCTCTATATAAAACGATGGCAGCTTTCTGTCAAACTTTTTTTAGTTGATTCCGGGTTGATTAGTCCAGCGTATTATGGTCTGGAAAGATTTTTCCGGGGTTTAAAATATTGTTGGGGTCGAACAGGTTTTTTATTCTCTTCATCAGATTCAGCGTCGCTTCATCTAATTCGTAACTCATATACGGTGCCTTGCTGAAACCAATTCCATGTTCACCCGAAAGTGTCCCACCAAGCGTGATAGCATGTTTGAAAAGCCTGTCCTTGGCTTGTGCTCCTTTTTCTGCTTCGCCGGGGATAGCACGATCGAGCATGATATTGACATGGATATTGCCGTCTCCGGCATGCCCGAAAGTTAAAATAATCAGCTCCAGCTCTTCAGCGAGTTGTTCGGTAAATTCAACGAGTTCGGGAATGCGTGATCTGGGTACTGCAACGTCTTCACTGATTTTGTTCGGTCGTAATTTGAGAACGGATGGCGAAATTGCACGTCTGGCCTGCCAGATGTCTTCAATTTCATCCTGAGTTGCGGCCTGACGAAGCTGGAATTCTTCCTGGCCTTCGATGAGTCTACGCAATTTCTCGGCCTGTTCGGCAACCACCGGTTTTTCACCATCAATCTCAACAATGAGCAGTGCTTTAACCGATTCCGAAGGCGGTTTTTCCATAAACTCGGATACCGCAGCTATTGCGGTCTTATCCATGTATTCCAGAGTACAAGGCTTGATATGGTTATTGAGAATTTCGGAAACCATTTCAGTGGTGCGCCGCAGTGAATGAGAGGTGAGCAGAAAGGTCTCCTTGTGCGGAGGAATAGGCAAAAGTCTGACGATCAATCTGGTGATAATGCCCAGTGTTCCCTCCGAGCCTATAAAAAGACGGGTCAGGTCATAGCCGGTGACACTCTTCTCCGTTCGCGCTCCAGCATGTATGACTTCGCCGGACGCAAGAACTACTTCCAGACCGATGATATAATCCTTGGTTACTCCATATTTGACCGCAGATGGTCCGCCGGCGCACTCGGCAGCGTTGCCCCCGATCGAGCAATATTTTAAACTGGCCGGGTCGACTGGATAAAACAGACCCTGGTGGCGGGCTGCTCGCTGTAATTCTGCGGTGATCACTCCCGGCTCAACAATACCGATTTGATTGTCTCTATCGATTTCAATAACCTTGTTGAGTTTTGTTGTCGTCAGAACGATGCCGCCGTGCAGCGGCACGATGCCGCCGGTCATGCCGGTTCCCGCACCCCGGGGGATAACAGGTATTCTCTGGCGTGATGCCAGTTGCATGATTTCACTGATCTGCTGAGTGCTTTGCGGGAAAACGACAACATCGGGAAGATGTGGTTTTGCTGTACCGTCGTAGCTGTAACAATGCAGATCTTCAATTCTTGTGGTTATGCTGTCGGAACCGACAATAGTGCTAATTTCGGTTATAATATGAGAAGGTATTGCGGTCATCGGAATTTCGTTTTAGGTTGAAAAGTGAAGCGTCGTCAGACGGGTCAACAACCATACCCGAGAAATGGCTGATCCGCTAGAGTAAAGCCTTAAAACGAATAAACATCTGCAATAGGTGAGCCCATGGGAGATACAAAAAAAATGTGCATTGCTCTGCTGGCCGGTGGCAAGTCTGGGGAGCGTGAGGTTTCTCTAAGCGGTGCAAAGATTTTTGAAGAAGCGCTGGATCCGAATAAATTCATTATCAAACGTTATGACCCTGCCTGTGATCTGGCCCGGCTGGCGCAGGACAGTGCTGACATAGATTTTGCTTTTATACTGCTCCACGGTTTGTTCGGGGAGGATGGCTCGGTTCAGGGGATGCTCGATCTGCTCGATATTGCCTATCAGGGATCCGGAATACTCGGCAGTGCTGTGGCAATGGACAAAAACCTGGCCAAAGTACTCTATAAAATGGTGGGGATACCGGTGGCCGACTGGCAGGTTGTAACAACCATGGATAGTGAACAATGTGATGAGATGGTTGCATCCATGGGCCTGCCTCTGGTGATCAAACCGGTCAGGGATGGCTCAAGTCTTGGCCTGACCATAGCCCGGAGTGTACAACAGGTTAAAGAAGGGATTGAACATGCACTGCTCAATGACAGCAGGGTCATGGTCGAGCAGTTTATTGATGGTCGAGAGATCACGGTCTCGGTCCTGGGAAATGAAAATCCTGAAGCAATGCCGGTTATCGAGATTGTGCCGGGAGATGAATATGAGTTTTTTGATTACAACGCCAAATATCTGCCGGGTGCTTCAAAAGAAATCTGTCCGGCTGAAATAAGTGATGAGTTGACGCAGACAGCTCAGGAATATGGAGTAAAAGCGCACAAGATATTGCAATTGCTTGGATATTCACGAAGCGATATGATTATTGCCGAAGATAATACCATGTATATCCTGGAAACCAATACCATCCCTGGAATGACTCGGACGAGCCTGCTTCCGCAGTCTGCCGCGGCCCACGGCCTTGATTATCCTGATCTGTTGGAACGTTTGATCGAGCTTGGCTTAGAAGCTAAGGGGAAATAGCGGAGTCGAAAATGTTATTTGGCACCAGTGGTGATGCGTTCCGGTCCGTTGAAGACATTGACTCTCTCCGGTCTGGCATAGGCAGCCAGGGTAAGACCGGCTCTGACTGCAATAGCCAGGCCAAGCGATGATGGGGCCGTACGCGACATGACAATCGGAATCCGCATCCGGGCACACTTCAAAACCATATCGGAAGTAAGACGGCCGGTGGTATAGATGGCCGATCTCGGGGTGGCCTGGCCCAACAGAAGGGCGCCCATCACTTTGTCCACCGCATTGTGACGTCCAACATCCTCAAAAAATAACTGCAGCTTGCCATCGGACCAAAGTCCGCAACCGTGTACGCAGTGAGTCTTTGGGCCGAGTGGTGAGGCCTTGAGGACTTGCCGGATAAAGGATTTGATTTCAGGAAAAGAAATTGAGTATTGCAGAGGTTCTTCGAAAAATCCTTCCAACATATCTTTCGGAATTTTTCCGGTTCCGCCGCATCCGGATGTGATGATCACATCCTTGGGTTCGGTGTTTTCCACATCGGCATAGACAGAAATTTTTCCTTCGGGGCAGACCAGCACTTCTTTAACCTCTTCTGGGCGCTGAATATAGCCCTGGCCGAACAGAAAGCCCACTCCGAACTCCTCGAGTCCTACCGGCAATACCATTGAGGAACCGATCTCCACTTCATTCAACATTATGGTGTAGGGGGTCTCAACGGCAACATGTTCTTCTTGGCTCAGTTTTGAATCGGGAGTAATTACTGTTGTTTCGTGGAGTATGGTACTGTTAGTCGTCATCTTAAAGGAAGTCGTGGTATGGTGAAAGTGGGTTCATTATGGTTATATAGGAAAAATGCAATGGCTATATGTAGCAGTTTTGAATTTTTCGTCCACTTAAATCTGTTCACTTTCTGTTTTCTGTGCCAGACAGGGGTAGCAACGGTATATTCACGAATTCATTGATATGACTCAAGATACATTTTACCTAACCTGGAGACTATGACAGCGATTATATCATTTATTGGCTGGCATGACAGCGGCAAGACAACCCTTGGGGCTCAGGTAGTGGCGCATTTAAAAAGAAAAGGGCTTCGTGTTGGAGTCATTAAATCCAGCAGTGAGCCGGGCATAAAGTTTGATACGGCTGATACCGATACCTTTAAATACCGGCAGGCGGGTGCGGATGAAGTTATGCTGATGGCTCCGGATCAAATGATGCTGTTGGCTGAAGCCAAAGACCTTTCCCTGACGACCCTGGCCCATCGCTATTTTCCCGATGCGGATATCGTTATCGGCGAAGGATTTAAGCATGCCCGACAGGTTGCAAAAATTGAGGTAATTATCAACCCGGAACAGATGCTGCGTAAAGAGGTGCCGGGAGTGATCGCCGTGGCTACGGATCTCAATATCAGTGCGGATTATGTTTTCAGGCTTAACGAAGGAGCTGAAATAGCTGATTTTATTGAGAAACGTTTTCTTCTAAATGAAAAAAGACAACCGGATAAAACGTCGCTTCTGGTGGATGGTAAGAAAATCGTTCTCAAAGACTTTATCCAGAACTCACTGGCAGGTGTGGTTTCCGGTTATATCAAGTCGTTGAAGATGACTGAAGAAATTGGTGAAATTGAGTTGAGAATCAAGCTCTGATTCTCTTTGCGCTGCATTAACCGCCCATCATATCATCTTTTTCCCCTTTCGCTGCACCAGCTGCAGCTTTCTCTTCTTCCTCAATGACCCGCATTGCCGCCGCTCCGGCGGCATGGCTGATCTGTTTTTGGTCCTGGGCATCGTCTTTTTCTGA
>JAQYVS010000183.1 GCA_030145365.1 Desulfofustis sp.
ACAAGATAAAATTCCACCGGAATCAACACCAGCCGCTCCTTCAACTCAAAGGTGACGCTTCGCATTGATTCATCGGCCTGGAAATTGTCTTGTAAATAAGGTCGTAAATCACTGGCCCGTACTGGACCGAACCGAACACTGAATCCGGATTGTTTTTTGACACGAAGCCCTGATACTCCAGTTGCACCCAACTGGGGGACAATCAAACTGTGATGAGTTACACGTTCTGCCAGTCTGGCCTCTTTTACACTGTTTATGATTTCTTCAGTAGAAAAGGTACCTTTACCCGCGGCGCACCAGACGTTGATACCTCTGGTATCGGCGACGAGTATCCAGGCGTCAATTCCATCTAAAGCGAAGCGAAGTGTGTCAAAAGACAATTTGTAGTTGGCGGTCACTAAAACCGGTGAATCCTGTTCGGGTGTGCCGACTCCATAGAGGCCGGGAGTTACCCGATAGCTGTTTCTTGTCAGGCCAACTCGTGTCAAAATAGTTGCGGTTCTATCTTGGAAATCCGGCTTGGTCGCCACCTGCGGAACCGGGCCGGCGGAAGAGGAAATAAAACCGATTACAAAGTGGTTCAGAGTGTAGCCGGCTCGTTCATGAATCCCTGCCCGGGGTTCAGATTTGGGGCCTCAACAGGGGGCCTCATCGGCTTGAGTGTTGAGCGGATTATCTTTTGATATCAGGGAAGACAGAGGCTGAATGGAAACTGAATCAGCTATGTTAGGTGGTTCATTCATTGGAGCAGTCGACGCCCGAGTCTATTGGCATGAGGAGCTGAAGTTTACTTCAAGGTAATCATTGGTCTTACGATTACATCAGCAACCAGTGATTTATACCGGGTTTATCATGTGTAGAAACGCTTCTTCAGTCAGAATCGTTTTTCCTGCTTCTTGAGCTTTTCGAAGTTTGGAGCCCGCTTTTTCTCCGGCGACAATGTGTGTTACCTTTTTCGTTATCGATGAAGCAATGTGACCGCCGTTTTCTTTTACCAGTTTTTTTGCCTCATCCCTGGATAATTGGATCAGGCTGCCGGTGAAAACGATAACTACGTCTGATAGCGGTAATTTGCTATCGCCTCGTTCTGCAATGCCTGAAACCACGCCAGTTGCACCCAGTTTTTCAAGCATGATGACAATTTCCGGATCGTTGAAATATTTGATCAAACTCTGTGCCGCCTGATCTCCGATGCCATCAATGTCAAGTAATTCCTCCATGGTGGCGCCTGCTAAATTTGCCAGCGATCCGAAGTGGTCCTCTAGAAGTGTCGCGTTAACTTCACCGATGTAACGAATTCCCAGTGCAGCGAGAAAAGTCGAAAGTGGTGGTTCTTTTGCCTGACTGACGGCGGCCAGGACATTGTCGGCCGATTTGTCCCCCCAGCCGTCAAGGTGTGCCAGAATTTCACGGGTGAGGGTGTAGATATCGGGTATTGTCTTGATCAATCCCAGTTCATAGAGTTGTTCGATATATTTTTTACCCAACCCTTCGATATCCAGTCCTGCTTTGGAGCAATAATGAATCAGTCCCCGTAGCTGCTGGGCAGGGCACTGTAAATTAATACAGCGCGTCACCGCTTCATTTTCCGGCCTGACCAGTTCGCTCTCGCAGGCTGGACAGCGAGACGGCATGATGATCGGTGTTTCGGAGCCGTTGCGTTTCTCTCGTATCGGTTTTACTACCTCGGGAATGACATCGCCCGCCCGTTGGACCAGAACCGTATCGCCAATCTGCAGGTCTTTTCGCTGGAATTCATCCTGATTGTGCAGTGTGGCTCTGCTCACCGTTGCTCCATCTAAAATGACCGGATCGAGCAGGGCTACCGGTGTTATTGCTCCGGTTCTGCCTACCTGAAAATCAACATCAAGCAGGGTTGTTGTGGCCTGGGTTGCCGGAAACTTACGGGCGATTGCCCAGCGTGGTGCTCGTGCTTTAACTCCGAGCCGGTCCTGGAGTACAAATTCGTCGATCTTGACTACCATGCCGTCAATATCATAGGGCAGGTTGTGCCGCAAGCCCGCCAACGTTTGGTAATGAGTAACGACTTCTGAAATATCTGCGCAAAATGAGTTGTACGGGCAGACTGGAAAACCACAGCGTTTCAAATATTGCAAGAGTTCGGTTTGGGACCCGCGATTACTTGACTCGGGATCACTGATTCCATAGGCGAAGAACCTGAGTGGCCGCTCGGCAGTTACGGCTGGATCAAGTTGTCTCAATGATCCTGCCGCAGCATTTCGAGGATTGGCGAACGGCTGGAGACTTTTAGCCAGTTGCGACCGATTGAGGCGGTCAAACCCGTGCTTTTCCATGAAGACTTCGCCTCGCACTTCCAGCAGGTACGGAACGTTGCCGATAAGTTTGAGTGGAATCGAGTGAATCGTTTTTAATTGGGCACTGATATTTTCCCCGGTAACGCCGTCTCCCCGGGTGGAACCCGTGACAAAGGAACCACGGCGGTAAACGAGTTCAACGGCCAGGCCGTCGAGTTTCGGTTCGGCAGAGAAACCGGTGGCAATCGGTTGGTTTAAAAAACGCTGCAGCTTTTCGGAAAATTGTTCGAGATCCTCATCGGAAAATGCATTTTCCAGGCTGAGCATTGGTATACGGTGCTCTACCTGCTCAAATTTATCCAGGGGAGCCCCGCCTACCCGTCTGGTTGGTGAATCGTCTGTCACCAGAGCAGGGTAGGCATCTTCCAGAGTAGTCAGCTCCTGGAAAAGACGGTCATACTCACCGTCTGAGACGATTGGCTCATCGAGTACATAGTATCGATGGGCGAATTCGTTAAGCAGCTTTTTTAATTGCTCGATTCGTTTTGCCGCTTCCATCGGGTAAATCAGCTTCAGCTATTACTCATCAGATTTCCGGCTTTGGCTACATTATCCCGTTCAACTTCATCGATAAAGACCAAGACAGTCTCCGGCGGTTTGTTCGCCTCCTTGCTGATAACCTCGGTTACCCCTTTACTAATCTTTTCTTTTTGTTCCTTTGATAATTCACCGGCTACGCGGATATTGACATACGGCATAAATCTCCCTCCTGATATTATGTTGTTTATTTTTGGGTTGCCCGTCTACAGCCATCGGACTAAAGTGCTGCATGCAACGATAAATCCTTACTTGTGTTTATCGTCTTGCCACCTGCCTACCATAGCAGAATAATTTTGATTTTCACCAGAGTCAATGATCCTGAAAGGAAAATAGTATGCATATTCTTGTAACCGGCGGTGCCGGCTATATCGGCAGTCACACCTGCCTTGAACTTCTTAAGCTCGGACATACGATCACCGTTGTGGATAATCTGCTGAACGCAAAGAAGGAATCACTCAGCAGGGTTGAACGCTTGACCGGCAAACAGGTCAACCTGGTCGTCCTCGATGTTCGCGATAAGGTTCAGTTGGCACGCACATTTTCCGAAGCCGCACAGCCGATTGATGCGGTTATTCATTTTGCAGGCTTGAAAGCGGTTGGAGAATCGGTTGAGAAACCACTGCACTATTATAATAACAATATTGTTTCTACACTGGTGTTGTGTGAGGTTATGCATGCAGCTGGAGTAAAAAATCTGATTTTCAGCTCCTCGGCAACGGTCTATGGAGATCCGGCAACCGTACCGATTACTGAAGAATTTCCCCGTTCCTGCACCAATCCGTATGGACGAACAAAGTTGATGATTGAAGAAATTTTAATGGATATAAACAGGGCTCACCCCGAGTTTAATATTGGTCTTCTTCGGTACTTTAATCCGGTTGGAGCCCATGAAAGCGGTGAAATCGGTGAAGA
>JAQYVS010000238.1 GCA_030145365.1 Desulfofustis sp.
AGAGCATGGTTTGGCAAACAGCAGGAACCGTGGCCAGACGAGCAGTACACTGGCAGGTTTGAAACTCGCCTAATGCTTCTAGTACCTCCTCTTATCACTGCTTTCATCGTCATAGCCGCCGGGGTGGTGGCTAATGCTCAGATCAGCCCGTTAGCCTGGGTCCGTTTCATTGTCAGGGGGTACACCCTGTGATTTCCGCTGATATTCAGGCCATGGGCCATGCTTTATTCCTGTCATTGGTGGCAGGAACACCCCTGCTGATGGCAGCAGCTTGCTGTACTCCGATGAAGAAAACAGTTGCACGATGCCTCCCCCTGGCCGCAGTACCTGCTTTTGTTATTGCCTTAACAGCACCAGTTGATCTGGTGGCGGAAATAGGCTGGTTTTTTATGGGTGGTCGAATGGGACTGGATGAAATTGGCCGCATTTTTCTCTGTCTCTCTGCCTTCATCTGGTTTCTGGCAGGTTTCAGCAGCCGAAGTGTGCTGAAAAATAAACAGGGACAGACTCATTATCTATTTTTCTTTCTGACCAGTATGGCCGGCAACTTCGGACTTATTCTCGCCCGTGGTCTGCTCGGTTACTATCTCTTCTTTGCTCTGATGAGTTTTGCCGCCTATGGTCTGGTAATTCAAAAAGGGACCGAGGAAGCCAGGAAAGCCGGGAGAATTTATCTCATTCTGGTGATGATTGGCGAAATTGCTCTGTTTACCGCGCTGATTATTCTGGCACACAAGAGTGGCAGCCTTGCTATTGACGATATTGCAGGTGTTTCTTATCAGCCTCTGGTCCTTGTTCTTTTGTTTATCGGCTTTGGTGTTAAAATAGGTGTTCTTCCTCTCCACGGCTGGATGGTGCCGGCCTACCAGGCAGCACCTATTCCGGCGGCTGCTGTTCTTGCAGGAGCTATGGTCAACGCAGGCATCCTGGGCTGGCTGCGTTTTCTGCCCCCCGGTTTCACATCCTGTCCTCAAGGGGCAGTGCTCTTTATTGCTGCCGGTGCACTTGCCGCGGTTTATGGGGTTATTACCGGCCTGAATCATAAACAGGCGGGAGCTGTGCTTGGTTGTTCAAGTATCAGCCAGATGGGGCTGATAACCGTTATTTTCGGCCTGGGCCTTCTTGATCATGATGCGGGATTTCAAGCCACACCGGTTCTTATCCTGTATGTGGTAAATCATTCTCTGGCTAAAAGCAGTCTGTTCTTTGGCTATGATTTTGCTGCAAGTCGAGGCAGGATGTTATCGCATCTGCAGATGGCTGCTATCCTGCTGCCCGCCCTGACCCTGGCAGGTCTGCCACTTACCGGTGGTGCAATTGCCAAGAATGCATTCAAGGAATTGACAGTAACCCTTGGTGAACCCTGGTATGAACTGAGCACCTTGTTTTTGCCCATAACAGCGATGGGTACAACTATGCTCATGCTCCATTTTATCTGTGTGCTCAAGCGTATGGAAAAGAGTGGCAATTCAGATAGAGCCGGAAGCAGGATAGTTTTCACGGTCAGTTTCATTGCCACAGCAATAACTCTCTGGCTATGGCCTGCAGCCGGGATTTTCGCGAGCCATTCCCTTGCCGGCATAAAACTATGGCAGGCTTTTTGGCCGGTTGTGGGCGGCTGTCTGCTGTTCCTGGCCTGGCGTCGAATCTTTTCCAGGGAGAAACCAACCCTCAATGATCAAAATAAACAAACCACTTTTGACACTATTTTGTTTACAATTGTGAATCTTTTGCAGGAAAAAGAATGGCAAACTCCACAACAGGGCAAATTCCTCTCTTACCTGTCAGGATTTGTGCCACAACTGCGAAGATCGGAAAAAATCATGGGGAGATGGAAGGTGGTAGGGCTGTCTTATCTTCTACTTTGTCTCTGCCTGCTTTTTTGGCTGTTATGACCTTGAAACAGCTGCCGAGTCAGCTTTCCAGATAGGTTTTAAGTTTTACTAGTCCCTCTTGAATTAAATCGAGATTAATCCCCGAGTAGGCAAGACGCACATACTGTTTTGTTTCGCCAGGTAGAGGAGTGCCGAAGTGTGCTCTGGCACACATTGAAACTCCTGTGTTCTCTAAAATGGCTGACAGAAAAACCTGATAGTCATTGAAACCCTTGTTAGCCATGGCTACTGTGACCTCGGGATATAAATAAAAAGTTGCATTCGGGCGATAGCAGAACACTCCTTCGATATCGGCAAGTAGGTCGACGCAAAGGTCACGGCGTTCCCGCAAAACTTTGAGGATATTGAGTACTTCTCCCTGGTCACCATTCAGGGCTTCCAAGGCAGCATATTGGACGAAATGATTTGTGCAGGATTCATCATTTACATTGAGTTTACCAATCACATCAATGATTTTTTTCGGCCCCAGGGCAGCCCCGATGCGCCATCCGGTCATTGCGAACCGTTTGGAAAAGGTATATAGGATTACACTTCGCTCCTCCATGCCCGGTTCAGAAATCAGCGAGGCAGATTCACCGTCATAGCGAATATCATAGTAAGCTTCATCAAGCAGCACGGTGAGATCATGCTTTACTGCCAGTTCTGCAATTCGGTGCCGGTCTTCCGGGTTGCATTCTGCACTGGTTGGGTTGTGCAGATCGTTTACGATCAGCAGTCTTGTGCGTTCAGTAATAGATGCCTCGAGTCCCTCAATATCGAAAGTAAAGTTTCCATCTCCCGGAACGGTTCCGTACGGAACTGATATACCGCCATGAAATTCTATTTGGGATTCATAAATCGGGAAACCAGGATTAGGGTAGAGCACTTCGTCTCCCGGATTCATAAGAGTAAGGAGAAACTTTGCAATAACCGGCTTGCCTCCAGGTTGAACAGCTACGTTATCGATTGTATAGTCAGTGCCTCGGGTACGGTTAAAATCATCCGCAAGAGCTTCACGCAGCTGCGGAATCCCTGCATTAGCTGTATAGCCGGTTCTACCTTCCTGTAACGCCCGACAAGCTGCTTCAGCGATGTTATGAGGTGTCTTCAGGTTAAGATCTCCAAGGTGAAAGGGGTAGACCTTGTTACCTCCAGCAGTATGCGCCGCTGCCTGGGCAGCTACTACGAATGCTGTTTCTATCCCAAGTTTTTCGATCCTGTCTGCTAACGTAATAGTGGTACTCATTTAGGCTCTCATGATTTGTTATTTAACTAGGTAAATATCGTTTCAAATATTGACTGCTATTATACAAAGTCATTTTTTTCTACAATATCCTACCCAACTATTCAAGCCGGATTTGTAAAAGTTTCTATTGTAAACCATGATAAACTCGTAAAAAGGTCATTCAAAGTTTAAGATGGCTAAGTCAAAAAGTTCGATATACAAGGCGTAGTGTGTTTCTCTGGCCCTCAGCAATACATGTGGTATGTTGAGGTTCTGAGAAAAACCTACAACGAAGGAGATCGGACTTTTTACGACGCCATCAACCATAAATTCGCCCAGAATCCCTTTTTCCAAGATGTTTCCTGAATCTCATATATTCTCAATTCCAACTCAAATACGGATATTTTTCCTTGACTTCTTGTGATCGTTTGTGATTACTTGGCTAGAAGAATGATAGTACACGGGGTCGTATTGATGACTTTCACTCAAAAAAAATCACATATTATTCCTATTCAGCGCCGCAGCCAGATTATTGAACTAATCCGGCTAAAAGGTTTTGTTTCTGTTCGGGAACTGTCTGAAAATGTCGGTGTTTCACTGCCGACCATTCGGCGGGATCTTGCGTGCATTACTAAATCCGGTATCATTCAACGGAGCCATGGTGGCGCCACATTGACGTCAATCCCTGGAACAACCTTCGAATCGGACTATCAGACAGCATCCCAAATCGCCCGGAAAGAAAAAGCCGCCATTGGCAAGTTCGCTGCTGGCCGGCTGAAGGATAACCAAAGTGTTATTTTTGATTCTAGCTCCACCGTCTACGAAGCAGCATGCCAGGTAGTGGAAAACGGCTTGATACTCACTGCTGTAACCAACGATCTTAGAATTGCAAAGTTATTTGCAGGAAGTCCGTCAATCCATCTGATGGTCTGCGGCGGTTCTCTTAGGCGAGGATCTTACTCCCTTCTTGGAGAACCTGGAACGAGCTTTCTCCGGAACCTCCACGTAGATGTGGCACTGATGGGTATTCACGCTATTACTGACACAAGCTACTGTGACACCTCACTGGATGTCGCTTATACAAAACGGTATATGTCTGCAGCCGCCCAGAAAGTCATTATCCTGGCCGATGCCTCTAAATTCGGAGCAGTGGCATTCTTCGATGCTTTCAGTGTTGAAAAATCTTCTGAAATCATAACTGATCGCCTCCCTGACCCGGCCATCAGCAGATCTCTGGCACAGAAAGGAGTCTCTCTTACCCTTGCAGGTGACTAAAACAGCTAACCTGAATAAACGGGAATTTTAAACGACCTTCCCAACCCCGACTTTCAAGCTTCGTTGTGAAATGTATTTCATGGGTGTTAGTAGGACGAGTAGCAATTATTGGAAAAGGAGAAGTACATTGAAAAAAAAACTCACGCGCTTTGATCTGCAGAAAATGAAAGATGACGGTCAAAGAGCCGTCTGGATGACTGCTTATGACTATGTCACGGCCCAGCTGGCTGAAGAGGCAGGTATGGATATGCTGTTGGTGGGAGATAGTCTGGGGATGGCAGTCTACGGATATTCCGGCACCGTTCCCGTAACCATGGATCAATGCATATATCACACTGAGGCCGTCCGTCGTGCTGCACCAAACACTTTCATCATTGGCGACATGCCCTTCGGCTCCTATCAGGCAGGGATGTCATCTGCATGTGAAAATGCTATTCGTTTTCACAAAGAAGCGGGTGTAGACTGCATTAAACTGGAGGGTGGGACGCGGGTTGCAGATGTTATTAAGGCTATCAGTGACGGTGGTATGCTGGTGATGGGACATGTAGGCCTTACACCCCAGAGCTCCGGTGCTCAGGGCGGGTTTCGTGCCCAGGGGCGAACTGTGGATAGTGCCAAAGCTATAATCGAAGATGCCAAGGCTGTTTATGAGTCAGGGGCTTTTGCTCTACTCGTGGAGGGAGTTCCCCCGGAAGTGACTCGGTTGATCTGTGATGCCTTACCCATTCCTGTGTATGGTATCGGCGCCGGGGATTGCCATGGCCAGGTAATGATCTGTTCAGACATCCTCGGTCTTTTCCAGGCATTTACACCTAAGTTCGTCAAACGTTACGGCAACGTAGCAGAAGAATACCGAAAAGTTTTTGCCGCTTATATCGATGACGTGCGAAAAGGGGAGTTCCCCGGCGAAGAACACGTCTACCGGATGATAGACGGTGAAGCAGATAAACTTTAAATGAAGGAATTGTAATACAGCATAGTGATCAGTACCATTATATGAAATTCATTTCGTGAAGGTACTTATCCAACCATTTTTAAAAGTTCCGATCTATTCGGGTTAGGGGATACTACCATGAAGGACAGACGTTTTGAACTGAAGATTGGAAAAGGAACTACTGCTTTTTCTATCCCGACGGAGCAGCTTCTCTATTACCTCGTAGGAAAAAATCGTACACCTCCTGAGAATCTGGAATCCGCCTACCGATATGCGTTGACACATCCTATAGATTGTCCACCACTGCATGAAATTGTTAAACCGGGTGAGACCGTGGCTATCTTGGTCAGCGATATCACCCGTGCCTGGCAGCATAATGAGCTTAGCCTGCCAATCCTGGTTGATTATTTGAACGAAGCCGGTATTACTGATGAAAACATAACTGTCATCATTGCTGTTGGAGCCCATCGCCCTAACACTGCTGAAGAGCTGGAGGAACTATGCACTGAAGCCATTTGTCGACGTGTCAAGGTGATCAACCACGATGCCTGGGACACGGACAATATGATTTATTACGGTAAGACCAGCCGGGGAACCGAAGTTTCTTGTAACCGTATAGTGGCTGAGGCGGATCGAGTTATTCTAACCGGTGGGGTCATCTATCACTACATGGTGGGCTACGGAGGGGGGAGGAAGAGTATCCTGCCCGGGGTATCTTCACTCAAGACAATTCAACAGAGTCATATGTGGGCCATGGAAAAGAATGTCGGAGATGGTTCCAGTTCCCTGGCCGCCAATATGAAAACTGCCGGCAATCCATCTCACGAAGATATGATGGAAGCAGCGGCATTCCTCAAAGCCGATTTTCTCGTAAATGTGGTGCCGAATCTTGATGGTGATATCACCGGTATTTTTACCGGCAACTGGGTCTCTGCCTGGCAACAGGCTACCAGGCTGGTGGATGATATTTTCGGGGTGACGATCCAGGAACAGGCCGACATAGTCATCGCTTCAGCCGGTGGGTACCCTAAAGACATTAACCTCTATCAGTCCCAGAAGACTATCGACAATGCAGTTTATGCAATGAAGCCCGGAGGTGTTGTTATCGTCCTTGCAGAATGTCCGTATATTGAAGATCCCGCGGAGTTCTTTGACTGGTTTAACTACCCCACCGCTTTGGATATGGAGAAAGCCGTACGAGAAAACTTTCTCATTTCAGGGTGGATCGCAGTACGGCAATTAGAGTATGCCAATCAAGGTCACATCATTCTGGTTACCCTGGAAAAAAACATTCAATTAGCCCGTAAGGCAGGTGTTCAAGGGGTCGCCACTATAGATGAGGCTTTGACGTTAGCATATGAGAAATGTGGCACTGATTTTCCTAAAATTACAGTTATGCCACAAGGTGCCAATACGTTTCCGATCCTTGAATCGTGAAGAAGATGGATAAGGAAATTAACGGCAAATACGGATGTTTAATTTTTCTCTATTCATGGTTCTGGCAGTTACGACCTCGGGTTACGCCAAAACTACTCTTAAGCTAGGCACCTCGACCAGGGTCATATTCCTACCAAGCTGGTTGGTTTTCAGTTTGATAACAAGACTGATACCTGGGGCCATATGGCAGGTGTCAACGTAACAATAGGACTCCCTATTGTTCGCACCTCAGTTGATCATGGCACTGCCTTCGGTAAAGCCGGAGAAGGTCGCGCCAATCCACAGTCGATGATTGAAGCGATTAAACTGGCGGCTCAATTGTCCCGGCAATGATGGTGCTAGGAGCCTGTCCGAGAATAGGCATTTCGAAGTCTACGCTATCTGTTCAAAATCGAGGCATTTCTTAAAAAGAAGCACAGCCATATGATTGATATTGCGAGCATTGTTTTTCAGAAATAACGAAGAGTTTGGGCAAAAGGGC
>JAQYVS010000313.1 GCA_030145365.1 Desulfofustis sp.
GGTCGAAGGTGTTGGGGGGCTGTTTGTTCCGTTAAATGATACGGTTACCGTCATTGATTTGTGTCAGACCCAAAACTGGCCGGTAATCCTGGTGACAGGTCCAAGGCTTGGCTCGATTAACCATACATTAGCTTCGCTTGAAGCAATGGATAGTAGAAATATTTCATTACAGGGACTTATTTACAATCTCGACAACAGCCGAAAAACCGATCAGAGAATCGTTAACGATTCCCGAAATGTGTTCGAGGAGCGGATTGCCCATCTTGGATGTGAGGACAAAATCTGCGATCTTCCCGACGTATCCTGCACCGAATCGTATTGTGTGGATTTTTCATTATTGTTCATGTAATTATTTTTATAGAGAGAATACAAATCAATGGCACATAGTAGTGTACAACAGTCCTGTTTGAGCTGTAAATTCTTCCGTCCAACGGATGTATTGAATGGTAAATGTCGGGTGGATAAAGAAAATCTTGATCCTGGCGACTATCCGGTCAAACGTCATGGCCATTGCTGCCCATCCTGGCAGGATACCGGCCAGCAATATTATATTCGCTGTGGCTGGGTAAAAGGTCTGCATATGAAGGCTGAGAAGGAATCAGGTCAATGAAAGATGCTGCAGGACGGAACAATTGGTGTAACAATTACCGACTGCTCCGATTACCAATGCTTGTTAAAACTGGGAATTAAGAAATGAGCGATACACTTAGCTTAATACACCAGAGGCGCTCGGTACGCTCTTTTCAAGATAAAAGCATTGATGAAAAGATTAAAGCAAACATTATCGATGCGGCAATGAGGTCTCCCACCGCCGGCAATATGATGCTCTACTCGGTGCTGGAAGTTGCCGATCAATCGGTTAAAGATCAACTGGTGAAATCCTGCGACAACCAGCCTTTTATTGCCAAAACCCCTTTGGTTCTCTTGTTTTTAGCAGACTATCAACGATGGTTCGATTATTTTCAAATCTGCGATGTTGAAGGTTTGTGTCAGGCGGAATCAGAACATATGCGAAAGCCATCGCAAGGTGATCTGATGCTCGCCTGTTGTGATGCCTTGATTGCCGCACAGACAGCAGTTATAGCCGCAGAGTCTTTGGGAGTTGGGTCATGTTATATAGGCGACATTATGGAAAATTACGAGTTCCATAAAAATCTTTTCAGGCTACCAACCTATACGTTTCCTATCACCATGCTCTGTTTTGGCTATCCAACAAAACGTGCGGCTGAAAGGAAATTGACTTCGAGATTTTCAAAAGAAAACATCCTGCACGAAAATGTTTACAATCGTTTGGATGAATCCGAACTATTGAACATGTTTGAGATGAGCAAACCCAAAAGTTATCATGGTAAGGCTCAAAATACCGGGCAGCACTATTATGTTAAAAAGTTCGGGGCCGATTTCAGTATCGAGATGAATAGGTCTGTTAAACAGGCAGTCAAATCGTGGACCGAAGGTGAAGATTCTTAGTGTATCTGATCGTGTTGAGCCGGCACTAATCGGCGATAACAGTCCGCTTGTAATTGGATCTGTTGACCTGATCCTCGGCTGTGGTGATCTGCCTCCAGAATATCTGCGCAGGTTACAGGCAAAATACAATGTTCCTCTTTTTTACATATTGGGAAATCATGATATCAGGCATCAACTGGTTCCACAGGGGTGCACAAATATCACCGGGAGTATCATTGAACAGAGTGGTATTCATTTTCTCGGATTTTCCGGATCACGCTGGTATAATGGCAATATGCATCAATATCGTGAGCGGGAAATGCGGGCCCAGATTCGAAAACTCTGGTTTCAGCTCTGGAGATTAAAAAGACTTGACGTTCTTCTTACCCATGCTCCGCCCAGGCATATCCACGATGCCGAGGATCGATGCCACAAAGGCTTTAATTGTTACCGTAATTTTATAGACCGATATAAATCGAAAGTTCTCATTCACGGTCATATTCATAAGTTTTTTGAAAAACCGGCTGATCGCATAAGCCTTGTCGATCAAACCAAGGTGATCAATAGTTATGGCTACTATGTCTTCCAAATATAAGGTGTCCCAGGCGTTTAAAAAACTGTTAGGCATCAAGAGTAAAGAACCGGGAAAGGTCTCAGTGAATTCTTTTGAGAAGGCCCGGACGGACGAGGAGGCTTTTGAGTCGGTGGATCGTGGTACCTTGTCTATTTCGCTTGATCAGATCGTTGGCAGTGTCGGACGTTATCATGATTTTGACGCCCAGTTCAAACCGAGAGGGTACAACAGCGACGAACGGTTGCAAGGTATCATGAATGCGATGCGCAAGGGGAGGTCTATACCGCCGATATCGCTCTATCAAATCAAGGATAATTATTATATTCTTGATGGTCATCACCGCTTTACCGCCGCCAAAGAATTGGGGCATTCTCATATCCGAGCCTGTATTCTTGAGCTTCTGCCGTCTAAAGATACTCTTGAGAATAGGTTGTACCGCGAGCGTACCGATTTTCGAGATCGATTTCACCTGACCAGTTTTTTCGAACTCACTGAACTTGGACAGTTTGACATCCTGGAAGAACAAATCGGAGAGCATCAACAATTTCTTGAACAGGAATCAGGTGGGCAGGTTTCCGAATCAGAGGCGGCCGCCGATTGGCATAAGACCATCTATTTACCGCTCAGAACCCTGGTGGAATCAAGCCGACTGGTCGATTCTTTTCCGGGAAGAACGGTGGATGATTTGTACCTTTATATTTCCCTGCATCAGTGGAAGATCGGCAAATCCCGTCAATATGGAATAGGTATCGACAAACTGATCCCGAAAAACATGGAGGAATTTAGAAAGAAAATGTCCCAGCATAGCGAAAAGGAATATCCGGAAATGCGGCGTGAAATAAATGTCTTTATTCTTATGAACGTTGAAGGACGGCACGAAAACCGAATCATGGATAAACTCTACGCGCTGGAACCGGTTCGGGAAGTTCACTCGGTGCACGGTGCCATCGACATAATCATACGGGTAAAACTGATGCGCGATCTGCTCTCTTCAGATGCCGAACTGATTTCACAATTCCTGCAGTCCACCATCCGTCAGTGGAACGGCGTTGTCAGCACGCAAACCCTGTTGCCGGGAGTCTCCCGGGTAAAAGACAGCTAGTTGTTTCTCGCTGATGTGCGTTGGGGATGGTTTAATTCTAGATGAAGGCAATGAAAAAGAGCGGTCTTTGCCTTAATGGCATCGACCGCTCTTGAGATGAAATCAGAAGTATGATCAGCTTCGTTATGTGTTACGTATGGTGGCTGCCAATTTACGGTCACCAAGTACGTTCTCAGCACTTGCCGCTACGTCAAATTTAGCCTTCTGAAAGTCCGCAGCTGCCATTGCTTTTTTGTAAATTGTGCGAGCCCAGTCCGGAGAATCGAATCTTCGTGTGACACTTTCTGCAAGTGTCGCCAGATTTTTTGCATCAGACAGGCTCTCTTCTGCTTTAGTATGGAGGTTCTTCAACAGCTCCTTATTGCTGCTTTGAGCCTCAATCGTTCGGAACAGATGTTCGTATTGTACACCGTCAGAGCACTGTTCAGCTGCCTTCGCGTACAATTCACCAGCCCAGTTTTCATCGCCGATGCTGGCTAGAACCTTCCCGGCTATAGTCAACAGGGAGAAGCGGTCGTCGCAATTCGCCTGGGCTTTTTGTATAAGTGTTCTCGTCCACTCTTCGTCACCGAGAACGCTGTGTACAGTTGTAGCCAACTTGAGAAAATCAGAGGTACGATCGCAACCATCTTCCATCTTCTGTAAATAGCCTCTGGCCTTTGCTTCATCCTTCAGCTTGGCCACT
>JAQYVS010000133.1 GCA_030145365.1 Desulfofustis sp.
GTTATGAATGACCAAGAGCATTTCGATTGCGTAATTGTCGGCGCAGGTGTTGCCGGCCTGGCGTGTGCTAAGGTTCTCCATGAAAACAAGATTGATTTTACCGTTCTTGAGAAAGACAGCAGTCCTGGTGGCAGAATAAAGACCGATCTTGTGGATGGTTTTCAACTTGATCACGGCTTTCAGGTTTTGCAAACAGGCTATTCAGACATTTCAAACTACCTGGATTTGGATTCGCTTGATTTGGCTTCATTTCCGGCTGGAGTTGGAGTCCGCTATAACGGGCGTTTTCATATTGTTGCTGATCCCCGGCACCACTTGCAAAATCTGTATAGTACCGTGGCCTCGTCTATCGGAACTTTCGGTGACCGTATTCGACTGCTTAAGCTGGCACTCTCCGTGTGCCGCAGGCCCATGGAAGATATCTTTGATCAGCCAGAAGAAAAGACGATCGACTTCCTCAAGCTCAAAGGGTTTTCAGAGCGTTTCTTTCAGAGTTTTTTTACCCCTTTTTTTGCTGGAGCCTGCCTTGATCGAAGCCTGGCGGCTTCAAGCCGGGTGCTCAAATATATCATCCGCCTGTTTGCCATGGGAGATGCGGCACTGCCGGCAGGCGGCATGGTCGCGATCCCTCAGCAGCTTGCCTCTGTAATCCCTCAGAAATCAGTTCAGTACAATACAGCTGTTGTTGAGCTTAAAAATGGGCGAGTAAGTCTGGCAGATGGACGAATTATTAGAACTAAAATGATTGTAGTGGCAACTCTCCAGCCAGACTTCTGTGACTTGCTACAGATTAAGAAACCAAAAACATCTGTTAGTGAGGCCTGTCTTTATTTCTCATCAGAATGGCAGCCCCCTTTTAACAATCCATTTCTGCTGTTAAATGGGGAGAATCACGGGCCGATCAACAACATCGCATTTCCGAGTATGGTTTCACCTCATTATGCCCCGGCGGGGAAGACGCTCATCGCGATTGTAGTCCTCGATGAGGCTCTGCTGAATCGGGATGATTTGGAAGATCTGGTTCGAATTCAGTGTGCTGAGTGGTTTGGTGCAGCCGTTGATGGTTGGGAGCATATCAAAACCTACAGGATTTATCATGCGCTGCCGGACCAATCCCCCCCAACCGAAAATCCTTATCTGATGCCTGAACCGGTATCTGAAGGTATAATGGCATGTGGGGAACATAAAAGCTTACCGGGCTTACAGTGGGCACTGATGTCCGGGGCCATGGCCGGTAAAAGTGTCGTGAAAGATCTGACAGCCAGTTAAGCTGGAATAGGGCGGAATCAAAAGATAAGTGACCGCCAGGGAGGGAGACAGGATGACAAATACCGATAAGGTAATGCATGAACGTATCCACTCTCTGCTTTCAAGTCAGCCTTTAGCAGTTTTGTCCACCCAGCGAAACGGGCAGCCCTATTCAAGCCTCATGGCTTTTGCCTATACCGATGATCTCAGAGAAATTATTGTTGCCACAGGTAATTCAACCCGTAAACATCAAAACATCCTTGAAGAGTCCAGAGTTTCGTTGCTTGTTGACAATCGATCAAACAGTGAAGAAGACTTCCACGCGGCCGCTGCGCTCACCGTTTTGGGTGTTGCTAGCCGTATGGCAGCAGATGAACGTTTGGCTTATGAGGAGCTCTATCTGAAACGGCACCCTTATCTGCAGGAATTCCTCGCGGCACCCAGTACCACCTTGTTTAAGATAGAAATTAATCATTATCTATTGGCGACGCGTTTCCAGAGTGTCATGGAATATCACATCAAGAATGAAGTGGATCTATTCTCCTGATAATTGTCGGAGATCGGATAGAATCGAGTACTGAAGAATTTTGCCAATATGGTATCTTTTTCCAAGGTGATGTTAGAGGGTAAGCGACATTTCTTTAGTCTTAAGGATGCGGAATGAGTTTGTTATGTAAGGTGTTACCGGGAGATGGCCGTGAATCAGGGTGAGATGGATTTGATCATTGTACCACGGACAGTCGATATCGGAGGGTTTGAGGTCCACCGTGCTCTGCCGTTCAAGGAAAGACGCATGGTTGGCCCCTTTATTTTCTGGGATCAGATGGGACCCGGAGAGTTCGTCAGCGGACATGGCGTCGATGTAAGACCCCACCCTCACATCGGCCTTTCAACTGTTACCTATCTCTTTGATGGGAATATGGATCACAAGGACTCACTGGGTAATGACATGCGTATCTTGCCGGGAGATGTCAACCTCATGTGCGCCGGTAAAGGCATCGTTCATTCTGAGCGTACCGGGCAGGATGTTCGTCAGAAT
>JAQYVS010000153.1 GCA_030145365.1 Desulfofustis sp.
GAGACAAAGTATTTCGGGTCGCCCTCTCTATCAAACAGCAGGGAAACGGTCAGGTTGATCCAGACTAATGAACCGTCCTTCCGATAATATCTTTTATCCATAGAGTAGTTGTCTATTTCCCCCTTCAGAACTTGCCGCACATATTCGAGATCAGCATCCAGATCGTCGGGGTGGGTGATATCCTGAAAAGACATCGCGAGAATCTCGTCCTCCGGGTATCCGACAATCTCGCAAAACTTATGATTGAGACGAAGGAATCGCCCATCAGGTGATACGTGGGCAATGCCGACCGCGGCCTGCTCAAATGTGGCGCGGAAACGTTCCTCGCGCTCTTCCATATCAGCATAAAGCTGGGCATTGTCCAGTGCAAGAGCCATTTGTGATGAGAGCAGACTAAGCAGTTCCACCCGTTCGGGGCTAAAAACACCGGTCGTCAGATTGTTCTCGAGATACACAATTCCGCCAACTTTGCCCTGATTGACGAGGGGCACGCATAAAATGGATTTTGGCCGGTGGTGTTGGATATCAGGATCATCTGTGAATCCACCTTTGTTGACTGCGTCCGCGAGGACGATTGTATCCTGTGTTCGAGCCACGTATTGGATGATGCCTGTAGACACTGCATCATTAGCTTCAATACTGATTGACTGCAATACCTGTACTTTGCTTTTATCCACATCCGCGATGGCCTCAATGATCCACTCGTTCCCTCGTGCCAAAATCAGGAAACCTTTTTGTGCCCCGGCATTTTCAATGACAATGTGCATCATCTTTGCCAGCAACTTATCCAGTGCAATTTCCCCGGAAATGGCCTGAGAGGCCTTCAGGACCGTGTGCAGGTCCAGATCGCTCATTCCCTGTTCAGAGATGCGTTTGGTACCCGGTTTATCCGCAACGATGTTCTTGGTAATTAACCATTTTGAGTAGCGTTCGACGAGATGGTCGGCCTTCGCCAGTGCCCCCCACTTCCGGTAGAGACTGTAGGCTTCCCGCATCAACGGTCCGGCAAACCGGTCATGGTCACGCTCCGCCCAGAAGCGGGCATAAAGTTCATTGGCCAGGGCTTCCTCATGGATAAAACCATGTTCCCGGGCACCACTGATGGCTTGCTCGTAATGAGATAGAGCACTCTCCAGGTCACCCGTCACCCTTGCCTTTTCAGCTGCAATCAGGTCATGCTTGTGCTGAAAAGTTGATGGCACGGAGCGAGACCAGATCGCCATCCAGTGGAGGCTTTTGTTGACCAGTTTCATCGTTTCCGGGTGCTGTGTCGAATTCACTCTACTAATTTGTCTGAGCTTGGAAAGAGCAAAGAAAAGGTGATAATGAGCGTTTGTAATATGACAAGTCCCTCCGGCTAGTAAATCCTCGGCCTCACTAATATATTCATCAAGTTTGTCATCGACGTCAAAGTGGTAGGCGATAATCAATTTATTGATTGAGAGAAAATGTCTGTTAGTTAGATCGTTTGCTTTGATTGCACCAGGCAACCATTCATCCTCGTTAAAATATGTACCGTTTAATCTGTGGGGCTCCGGGGAGCTTTTCTTAAAACTTTCGGCTGTTTGAAGAAAAATTTCAAGAATATAAACAGCCATAACCTGTCCCATTTTCCGTATACTGGTCATATAGGCTGTTAGATGGTTTTGAAACTCACCCAGGCTCATACCAGCGGCAAAACCATGGGTAGCAAATAAAGAGGTGCCGTAAGAGCCATAGAGCCAGTCACCAGTCTTGTAGCCGCTGTTGTAAGTAGCCCGGGCAAACTCGATGCCTTGTTCACTCTTCTCAAACCAGGGGGCAACAAATGCTAACATCATCAGCCCTTTTGTTCTACTCCTCCCAGTGAGCGGATTTTCTAACATTTCCCGTATTATTTCAGTCAACTGTTTGCAAAACTGGATCAGGTTAAACGCTTCGTCAGCAGGAGTTTCCCGGTCTACCGATGCGATATTAACAAGAGCGATTCCCCCAATAAAGAATGGCGACCAGACGTCAAGTCCGAACTCAAAAGTCAAGATTGCACCCTGGTAGCTGATGATCGAGAAGAGCGGTGGATTGGCGATATAAGCTGTTGACATCACGGAAGCAAAGAGGGAGGATGCAGCCAGAGCCGTCTCGCCAGACATTTCTGGCAGTTGAGCCAATCTCTCCATTGGTTTATTTGTCAGTAAACCGATGAATTTATCATGCAAGCGTCGGCTGTCCTCCACAGTAGGCTGCGCAGGAGTTTTGAAGCCTAGATCTCTCAAGACATCCAGCCCAATTTCAAGGGCTTTGGTAAAATTGTACTGTCCGGTTTCTGCTTCGATTTGGATCATGTAGGCGCGCACCTGATCCAGGATGTTTTTTGCATTGGCGTGGATGAGGTCAGTCGTAGTGGAAACCTGATCGTATTGCCCAGTCAACGCAGCCAGATCTCCGTTTTCGTTGTGCAGTGACAAGGTTAACTGGTATTGTTCTTGCCAACTGCTTGTTCCAAGGAGCTCGAGGCCAATCTCAATGTATTTCTTGGCATCAGAATAAGCAGCACCGGTTTTGGCTTTTTGCCCGGCTGCCAGGTTAAGGGCGGCCAGTTGAGTTAGCTCTTCGGGTGTCGATAATAATTCGGCCCCGATATTCAACTGGTTGACGATATCGAATATCCTTTCTTCCCTTTCGTCTACCGCAATTTTCTCCAGCATTATGCGTCCGATCTCAAGATGGGTCTCTTTTTTGACTTCTTCGGGAATCAGGAAGTATGCTGCCTGCTGGATGCGGTCGTGGGCAAATTTGTAATGACCGTTGAGGGGAAATATAACTCCTTCCTGCACCGCTACTTTAAGATTGTTCTCTACCTCATTACGCTTCTTCCGGGCGATGAGAGACAAGGTGTCCGGGTCGAACAGGTTTCCGATGCAGGCGGCCAATTTCAAAACCTCCTGGGTTGCAACTGGAAGTTTCCGTATGCTGCTGGAAAGCAATTCGACAACGTTTTCGGTGATTGCCAATGCCCTTAACTCTTCCATGTCCCAGTGCCAGCGCCCGGAAGTGGCAGAGAAGGTGAGCAGGTTTTCATCATTAAGGGTATGCAGGATTTGATGCGTGAAAAAGGCGTTCCCTGCCGTTTTAGAATAGATGAGTTCAGCAATTGGATAGGTGTCTTTGCGAGATGACTGGAGCGTGTCAGCAATCAGGGCGTTGACATCCTCTTTCAAAAGGTTTTGCAGTGTAATCTGTTTCAGGACAGCCTGATCGTCTTTCAGGCTTTTCAGGAAAACCATCAAGGGGTGTGCTGCGTCCACCTCGTTGTCCCGGTATGCACCGATATACTGAACGTGGCTCAGATCGGGATCGCTAACCAGCACCTGAAGGAGCTTAAGTGAGGCGGAATCGATCCAGTGTAAATCGTCCAGAAAGATAACCAGCGGATGATCTTTGTCTGCCATGGCTTTGACGAAATTCTGAAATACAGAATTGAAACGATTCTGGGCTTCCGCACCGCCAAGGGCGGGAACCTCCGGCTGGTGGCCGATGACCAGTTCCAGGTTCCGGATAATATTGGTTAACACCTTTCCGTTCGGGCCGACCGCCTCCTGTATCCGTGTTTTCCAATTCGCTAGTCTGTCATCGCTTTCCATTAACAGGTGGTTCACTAAAGCGCTGAAGGCCTGTTGCCAGGCAAAGTAGGGAATGTTGCGCTGATACTGGTCAAACTTTCCTTCAATGAAAAATCCCCGCTTCGTAGTGATCGGTTTTTGAACTTCATGAACCAGCGCGCTTTTTCCGACACCGGAATAACCGGCCACCATGAACAGTTCAGTGGCGCCGGTGGATATGCGCTCGAAAGAATCCAGCAAGATTTTTAATTCATTCTCCCTGCCATACAGTTTTTGCGGAATTCGGAATATACCGGTAAGATCCGAATCCCCTAATTCAAACCGCTTGATCGATCCGTTCTGCTTCCACTGCCGGGCGCATTGTTCCAGATCATGCTGTAGTCCATGCGCTGATTGGTAACGGTTATCGGTTTTTTTCTCCAGCAACCGCATGATGATGGCCGAAATTTGTTTAGGAATTTCAGCCTGCTGTGTGTCTGGCATGGGCGGTGTGCGGGCAATATGGCTGTGAATCATTTCCAATGGATTGTCCGAAACAAAGGGTGGCTCTCCGACAAGCATCTCATACAAGACCACGCCCAGGGAATATAGATCAGTTCGGTAATCAACCCTGCGGTTCATGCGCCCTGTCTGTTCGGGGGATATATAAGGAAGGCGAGCACCGTCGAGTAAGAATAATTGTGTTTCAGTAGTAACAGGTTCAGTGAGTTTGCATATTTTGGCCTTCGAATCCCAGCTGATGTTGTCTGGGCGGATATCCGTATGGATGAGGTCTTTTTGGTGTATATCATTCAGCCTTCCGGAAATTGAAATGCCAAAATCAAGGAATTGTTGTAAAGACATTGCTGCGTTTAAAATGCTGTTATTTTTAAATTCCGAGGCCACTATTATCCTCCCGGATTAATCTCTTTCCTGAATCCATTTTGCATCGATAATGATTGATGATTTTAACGGAAATTAGGAAACAAGGGACATCCATCTTTGTCTTACTCCTCTCTCAGCAAATCCCGGATCAGGCCTGTCTGAAAGTTATCCGCATGTGTTTGCAAACCTTTCGCTGTATCCGGGGGGTAGCTCGGCCAGCATCTCTTTATTCAGCCTGATCTTCTCCTTCTGGGTCACCCCCTCACCCATATCTTTGTAGAGATATTTTATATCCAACAATCGGGCCATGGTCTCAATCTCATGGTCCTGAAAGGGTTTATGGACAACCTCGTCGCAGCACGCCGCCAGACGCATCAACAAAATCATACGGAGCCCAGTTCATCTCCCCACCAATCACAATCTTTCTGTGCGCCTTAAGAAGCCAAGCCTGTTCTTTTGTGGTCAGTTCAATCTTGGGGGTCTTTCCTCCCAAGACAGAAAAGGAGACGCTTAATAGCAGGGTGATTGTCAATAGGAAGAGAAAAAAGCGGGAATGGCAGAAAAACAATTTGCGAAAGGAGCGAGCTTGAGGAATATCGAAGGCCCAAGCAGGGACCAGATCTGGTATGATATT
>JAQYVS010000178.1 GCA_030145365.1 Desulfofustis sp.
CCCCGCGATGAGCTGATCGGCAGGTACAGCCATATCCTTGTTGATGAATACCAGGATATCGACGAAGAGCAGTATGAGCTGATTTCCCTGTTGGCAGGGCGTACCCTGACCGAAGGAGATCAAAAGATGACGCTGCTGGCCGTGGGGGATGATGACCAGAATATCTATCGTTTCCGTGGGGCCAATGTCGATTTTATCCGCAGGTTTCAGGATGATTACCAGGCAGCAGTTCATTACCTGGTCGAGAATTATCGCTCGACCGCCAATATCATAGACGCGGGCAACAGGTTGATCAGCCGGAATCAAGACCGGATGAAGACCGACCATCCCATCCGGATCAACAAGGCCAGAGAAGCCTTACCGCCCGGCGGTAACCTGCAGATCAAGGATCCGGTTGTCCGGGGCAGGGTGCAGGTTCTTGAAGTGGCCGGCCGGGAGGACCAGGCCCTGATTCTTGTAGAGGAGATCAGGCGTCTGCAGCTTGCGGCAACCGATTTTCAACCGGAACGGTGCGCTGTACTTGCCAGGGAATGGAAAGATCTTGATCTGGTACGCGCACTTTGTGAGGAGGTAGGCATAGAGGTCGGCATCAACTGGGGGCCGAAAGGTATGCCCGGCTTGACCCGGATCAGGGAAAATGCAGTCCTGCTGGAATACCTGAAGCAGAACCGGACAAAGGAAGTGAAGGCAGAGGAGTTGTTTGCCCTGTTGCCGCAGGATACACAACAGGAGAATATCTGGCAGGCAAATCTTCGCGCCATTCTTGAGGAATGGGCTCGGGAAACCAGTGATAACCCACAGCCTGTATCCGCCGTCGAAGACTATCTGTATGAGGTATTAAGTGAGCAGCGCCGTTCCGGCATTGTCGGCAGGGGGCTTTTTCTCTCAACGGTGCATTCAATTAAAGGGCTGGAATTTGACCATGTCTTTGTAATTGACGGAGGCTGGAGGAATGCGGTTGGAGCAGAGCTGGAAGAGGAGCGAAGGCTATACTATGTCGCCATGTCCCGGGCCAGGGAAAGTCTGCATCTTTTCTCGCTGAATGGTCATAATCCACATTGTGCTGTTTTGTCGGGAGATTCAATGGTTCGGCGAAGCCTTGTCCCGGCAGAGCGAACAAGATTGCCTGATTTCCATTATGCTCTGGTGACGATGAAAGATCTGTATCTCGACTATGCCGGAAGAAAATTACCGGAAAATCCCATGCACGGAGCGCTTGCTCAACTTGGGGCCGGTGATCTGTTGCAGGCGGAAACACGGAATGACGGAGTAGAACTCATCACCCCTCAGGGAGTGGCCGTGGCCAGACTGGCGAAAAACGCCTGCCAATATTGGCTGCCAAGGCTGCACACCATCAGGGAAATTAAAGTTGTTGCCATGGTGCAACGGAGGAAGTCCGATATTCATGATAAAGATTTTGTTGATCGCTGCAGGAGGGAGAACTGGGAAATACCTCTTGTGGAGCTGAAGGTGAACTGTCAATAAAGAGGTAAATAGCAGTGATGATATGTAGTAACTCAGATTTGATTTTGCAGTTGTTAAAATCTGTTTAGATTAAATATGACGGATTCTGGAAGAAGCTCAAATCTGCATTTACTTCCCTCCTGTTAAGACTGGCAGGACGAAGCTTTGTCATTCTGCCCCCTGTATTGATGGCGCGGATTATGCTTGAACCTTTTCATGGGAGGTCCAGCGCTCTGCCAAAATACGACTGCGGTGTATCATCCGCGCAAGCCGACCGACTCACAGTTGTACCTGTTACTCCTGAATCATTTCGATCAGTTTGAGCGGATATATGACGAACGTTTCGCAAAAAAGTATGGTTTTTACCGCCCCGTCATTTCTGATGTCGTCCGGGCCTACCTCAAATGCGGGGACCTGAAACAGGGCTTTGCCAGAGTCCGCTGTCCAGACTGCCACTATGAATACCTGTTAGCCTTTTCCTGCAGGGGCCGTTGGTTCTGTCCAAGCTGCCATGCCAAAAAGGTTGTTCAGTTTGGCGAGGTGCTCCGGGAAAATATCCTTTACCCGGTTCCCCACCGCCAGTATGTTTTCAGCATTCCGATCATCCTGCGCAAATTTTTCCTCTACAATCGCGACCTGCTGTCAAAGCTGGCCACATCCGCGGCGAACAGCCTGCTCATCTTCTTTCGCATTGCTCTTGGCCTGGAGGATAGTATCTGTGGTGCGGTAATGACTATCCAGACATTCGGTGATTACGCCAGGTGGCATCCCCACATCCATTCAATTGTTGCCGATGGTCTGTTTCGTAGAAGCGGTGTGTTTTACGTCATGCCTAAAATGAATATCACTCCCATGGCCGAGCTGTTCCGGGCCAATGTGCTGTCCATGCTGAAAGAGGAGGGATTGATTGATGAAACCTTTGTCACCATGATTATGCAGTGGCGGCACACATCTGGATTCAGCGTGGACAATTCCGTGTGTATTGCCAGGGACGATGATAAAGGAATAACTAGCCTGGCCCAATATATCATTCGCAGCCCTTTTTCCATCAACAAGATCACTTATAACGATGACAGCGGCATGGTGGTCTATCGGTCGAAAATGACCCATGGGAAAAACAAGAAGAACTTTTCCATCTCCACTGCGGAAGAATTCATTGCCGCGATAACGCAGCACATCCCGGATAAGAATTTACAACTTGTAAGGTATTTCGGCTGGTATTTAAACCGGATGCGAGGGGAACGGCTTAAGCAGGAGATTGAGGAAAGGGATGAAAATAAAAATGACGAAATCGAAATCATCGATGTCTCGGAGTACAAGCCCCGCAAAATCCCTCCGCCGACGTGGCGGGAGTGCATAAAAAAAGTTTGGGAAGTAGATCCGCTAAAATGTCCGCACTGTACGGGAGAGATGAAGATTATCAGCTTCATCAACGAGCGGCCGGTGATCCGGAAGATCCTGGAGCACCTGAACCTGTGGATAGGTGAGCCAAAGCAGCGTCCACCACCAGCGTGGGCAGGACTGGAACAGCTTGTTCGGAAACCGCAGTCGCCAGCTGCGGAGCAGTCAGTGCAGCATGAGCTTTTCGACGATGGCTGGCCTGGTTTTGAAAATCAATATATTACCTATGATTGACAGTCCATCCAAAATTAACACCTCTCTACATTCTCCATTCCGACTATATCGGCTATACCTGGACCAATATAAAAACCGTTGCAGCGCAGCACGTTCCTGGTTTCCCCTGAAAAGTGCCGCTGACCATTCTTCGGCAGCTACCGGCGTCAGCCTTGACTACCGAGCGGCACGCTGATAGTGGTTGTTCCTGTCGTGCTGTTTCCAGAGTCATCATTGCATTCCACAGTAACCGTGTAAGTGCGACCGTCCCCGGAGCCGGCACGCTCTGCTCTAAGTTTGAGAGCAAGGCTTCCTTCGGTAAAGATCCAGTCAGGTGAGGTATGGCCATCATCGTCGCCATCGATAGGCTCGTCGCTTGACACACCAGTGATTTTGCAAGGAATCGAATCATAGCATGCGTCGTCTACATCGACGGTGATAACTACGTCCCTCATTTTGTGATTGGGCCGCACGAGCACGTTCGGCTCGGCTGTAACACTGGTAATCCCAGGTGCCGTCGTATCAGCAACTGAAACTGTCGTTTCGCAGCTAGCTTCATTGTCTCCCCCATCAACAGCGGTATAGGTTACAGTAGTGTCCCCAAGCGGGTAGCTTGAAGATCCGGGGTTATTTACTGTCACAGCTGTGCAGCTATCAAACGCAAAGGCATCTCCGGGATCAACTGCTGCCTGACCATCACTTTGGCACTCTGCAGCAACAGGGGCGGGGCAGGTGATTTCAGGCGGTGTACAGTCTTGAACCGTTACGGTCGCAGTGCAGGAATCACTCTTGCATTTTGAATCCTCAACGCTCAGGGTAATAAGATGCTCTCCAATGGGATAACGTCCGGTCGGCAACTCAGTAACCGTTATAGCTTCCCCTTCGGGATCGAAAGAGCCGTTGTCGACACTTGCCGAAGTACTGCAGGTTAGCGAATCAGCACATTGTGTTACATCAACGCATACTGCTTCAGGGGCGCTATGGGTGTTGTCCAGAGCGGGATCTTCCTGTAAGGGATTGAACAGGGTTGGGCAATTATCGCAATTGGCCCCCCAGCCATCGTTATCGGCATCGCCTCCGCAATCCTCGTCACGGATACCGTCGCAGTCGTTGTCTATGCCATCGCACACCTCAGGATCAAGATTGGGCGGGAGATCCATCACAACGGAATGTATTTTATTTTCAAAATTATAAGGGAAATCATCAGGATCTGTCGGTAAATTACCAACAAGCCCACTATCCGCATACTCCTTTGGAATTTTCTTTAGATCATCAATCCAGTGCGGTTGACCATCTCCAATAAGCTCTATGTAGTTACCTTCACCAGATTCATGTTCGTACAACCAAGCGCTTTGGCCATCCATCAGGTTCCAGGTCACAGCACTGGCTTCATCGCCAAAACCATCATCGTATTTATCCAGGTCCCACCAGTCGTCTTTACTAAAATCAATAAAGTCGAACATCACGCTTTGGTCTGGGGATCCGTCTGTATCTCCACACTCTCCATAAAGCCAGCCACAGGGATCGTCGTACAGTTCCACCCACCCACAGTGCGTATTTCTGGGCAGTGTTCCTTTTAAATCGATTCCTCGGAATTCACCCATCTGAAGCGATCCATATCTCTTATCCGACCCTTGAAGTGGCCCTTGATTATCATGGGTCCCAGAATAGAGAAGAAGCTGCCCTGACGGACTGACATAGGCACCGCCTGCTGCGTCAAAGTCGCCCATCAGTGGTGTATTTAATTTCATATGTTTTTGGCCATAGATGGTGATAGCTTGTGAATTGTCCGTCTCACGGATCTTGCTGATGTCTACATGGAAATAAGCGACCCAATCGGTTCCTTTTAGCTTAAATTTTTCAGGGTCTCTCAAATTATCTGTGCCGATCAGGTAATGATAACCGAGGGGGTCTTTTACGAAGTTCAGAGTCTGCCAATTATGCCAACCGCTGCCCATAGAATCCTTGTTCCATTCCCTAAGGCCTATGTCAACTCTTGTAGTTTTGCGTAGATCGTCCGAGTTTGACCAGCCGAAATAGTACCTTGTGTCATCATCGGTCCAGAGAAACAGATAGCGGCCCTCTGTGCTGCTTACGTTTGGTGGAACGTCCTCAGGGTCTACATAGGTTGCGGCCACAAGTTTTATCCCGTTGTCTCCAAAGGAGCCTGGCCATGGATTTATCGTACGTATTAGCTTTGGTAACGCCGGGGTGCTGACATCTATGATCGCAATAACGCCATCCTGACCTCCAGATTCCGCGCAATTTGCGACCCACTCTCCATTCCAAGTCCCATGTTCAAATCTTTCACAGCTCTTTTCCAGAGCTACCAGTAAAATGTCGCCTACAACCTGCATTCCGCCTGGGTGCATATACTTAGGCGATTCGCCCGAGAACCCTTCCGCTTCCGGGAAGTCCCCATCGAAGTGGTAGCTATATTGAGCAAAGTCCCCAGCAGGCGGCAACGTATCCCCCAGATGCTTATCCGTTTTTAAAAGATTAGATCGGAGGCGTTCGCCATAAACATCTCTGCTACTCATGACTACGGCTACCAATTCGCCAGCATGCTTAGCCCCCTTCCAGCCCCCGCAACCATATAAATCATCGAAGGTATCACAGATCGATAAGATATCTTTAATTTTGCCGTCGTTTCCGCTTCTGCTCAGGAGCAGATAGGGCATTCCATCCGAACTATCATTGACACGTGCAATTCCCTGGTAATGCACACATGCACAGGCATCATCGGCATTGACCCGCCAGGCGCCAAGAGGTTCACCATGAGCTGCAAGATTCAAGAACTGGTATCCCAGGTCGACAACACGCGGATTCTCCATTCCCGCACTATCCCGCGCCGGGTCGTCTGCAATGGCCGACTGCTCCAGAAAAGCTATTATTGAAAATGTAATGCAGATAAAAAGGCCGACTATTCTTGTCAGTTTCGTATTCATTTAGATCCCCCCCCCTTTTGTCAACCAAAACTTTAGCTGATTCAAAGTACATGTAATGGAATAGAGCAAATTTAGGAAATGATTTTCCCCAGGAAAAAATATGCTAGATCGATTTTATCGACCTCCTTTCAAGATTGTAAAAAAAATAGCCGAACCACCTTACTCAAAGGCAGCTCGGCTATCAGTTAAGACCCGTAGCTTTCCGTCCCTGCCTCACAGCAGGTTTGGCTTTATCTTAGTCCTTTTATGTAACATGCAATAATTATACCGTAATACAGGTAGATATAATGTTTCCTTTGTATCCATTGTGGGTCAATGCTTTTAGCGGAAAAGTCAAAACACTGATTGTTAGTGTTGATCCTGCTTTCCCGATTTACTGGACCGGATTTCAAGAAAAAAGTCCAGATCTTCGGAAAATAAATTGGATAATCAATTGATATAATATAGATTATTGTGCCACAATGTGATATCTTGCTACGCTAAAAACAATGAGAGATTGTATTGGCAAGGTCAAACGTCGGAAGCCAAGCGGAAACTTAACCTTATCTGTACACATCTTAACCGGCCGCTTGCCTACCGCCGGTTGACCTTGCAGATAATTGGGGTCAGAGTAGAATGGCGCTAGTTTAAGGCCGTCGCCACGTATTTACTACGGTGTGCTATTTCTTTCATTTCGTGCCTCGATTTGGTTAGAAGTTGATAAGCTTTTGGGCGTCGTTTCCTACATCTAGGTTCACTCCGGCCTGGTCTTTGT
>JAQYVS010000179.1 GCA_030145365.1 Desulfofustis sp.
CGGGCGGTCTATCGGGCAGGCTCAGGACGTATCAAAGAAATCAGCTTTAACCCGTTTATCTCTCCCTATTTTGCCACTCAGGTCAAGACAAGCGAAAGCACTCATAATACTGAAAAACTTAAGCCGCAATCAAGTAGTGGGGAAAACATTGATATTTCCCACGGATTCAAGACCTCCGTTAATGCATACGAACAGCAGCTGATCAAACAGGCTCTGAAGGCGAGCAGGTATAATCAGAAAAAGAGTGCCGCACTACTGGGGCTCTCCTATGATCAATTTCGGGGCTTGCTGCGTAAACACGGGGATGGGCTTGATTTACACTGACAGGGGAGCCTGATCAATAGTCAACGCAGTGAAGTGTAGCCGTAGACAATTCGTATTGTTGTGGCCAGCATGCAGAGAAGGGCAAATATCCAGGCAAAAAGAGAAAAGAGCGATGGAAAAAGGCAGAACAAGATGAGAAAGAGTATGGTTTCCGTTCCTTCGGCAATTCCTCCGAGATAATAAAAGCCTTTTTGGGGAAGCTTCAAGTTTCTAATCGATCGCCGCTCAGCCATTATCGCATATGCCAGAAAGGTTGAACCGGTTCCAATGAAACTGAAAATAAGAATAGTTGCCGCCAGGGCATTGTTCGCTGGCTCTGCCAAGGCAAAGCCTACAATGACTGCCGAATAGAAAATAAAATCCAGAGTGATATCGAGAAAGGCACCACGGTCGGTAGGGCCAGTCATTCGAGCGAGAGGACCGTCAAGCCCATCGCCAAGCCGATTCAACAGAATCAGCAACAATCCCAAAAAGTAGTAACGCAGTGAAATGGCTGCCGCTCCCGCCATACCGACAAAGAATCCACTTATGGTGATATGATCAGCCTTTACGCCTTTTTGCGCAAGTAAACGAGCGATTGATTCAAGCCTGGGGGACAGGAGTTGTAGACTGTAGCGATCGAGCATACGTAAAATCCTGGTTTAGCTGAGTTCCAGAAGCGCTCCATTTGGTGCGTCATCCCGGTCATGCGTGACCAGCAGGGCTGGAATGTCCAGACTCGTTATCTGATTAAAAACAAATTCCCTCATGGCGCTTCGTAATTCCTTGTCCAGCTTGCTGAAAGGCTCGTCGAGGAGAATTGCTTCTGGTTCTGCCAGAAGAGATCGTAGCAGACTGACCCTGGCTTTCTGGCCACCGGAAAGTGTGGCGATATCACGATTTTCAAAACCTTCAAGCCCCGCAGCTGCTAGGCTTTGACGCACCCTTTCTCGTTTTTTACGGCGGTTCATTTTTGCAAGTAATCCAAAGGCCATATTGCCATAGACATCAAGATGTGGAAAGAGCAGATCATCCTGAAAAAGAATTCCAACCCTGCGTTCTTCCATGGCCACATCGTTCAGAAGTCTGTTGTTGAGGCTGATGGTTCCTGAAAAGTTAAAACCTGGTTCCAGCGTACCGCAGATAGCTGCAAGTAATGTTGATTTTCCACAACCGGACGGGCCCATAACCGTGGCAATTTCTCCCCGGCCAACACAGAGGTTCAGTGGCTTGAAAAGCGCGATTGAGCCAAGGTGTATCTCTATGTTATTCAGTACAAGAGACATGGTTGAATTAATTTTGCATAGCGCGGCGGTTTTTAAAGATCAGGGTTGGCAGCAGAATCGCCGTTACATAAGCAGTTAGTGGCAGCAGGAACTGGCATAATGCGTAGACAGCCAGTAGTCTCCTGTCGGAACCGCTTGCCAGGCTGACCGTTTCGGTTGTAATCGTGGCAAATCTTCCGGCTCCAACATACAAAGTGGGTAAATATTGTGCAATGGAGACCGAAAAGCCAACAGCCAGACTGAAAAGAATCGACTTGCTCAGTATCATCAATTTGATTTGGAAAAAACTTCGAAGCGGACTGCTGCTCAAAGTAACGCCTACCTGAATATAGCGCTGGTCGAAGCTGCGATAATTGTTGGCAAGGGTCAGAAATACATAAGGCAATACAAAAACCAGATGAATCCAGATCAGGCCAATCCACCTGCCCTCAAGATGGAGCATGATCAGGATAACCTGGATTCCATAGAGAAAACCGATCTGCGGCACCAGAAGCGGCAGATAAATGATCCATAAAGAGCGTTGGCTTATTGACTGCAGTTTGGTTCTGTCCAGATAACGCTCATTCTCAAAACATCCGATGACCAGGATAATCGCTATCAGGCAGCTGATAAGAGCGGTGACTCCACTGACAAACACAGGCTCAAGCAGCAGGTCCGCAGCCCTTGTCCAATTTGCAATTGTATAAGCTGAGGGTAAGGCATCAGGAAAACGCCAGGTGCGTGTTATCGACCACAATCCAAGTGCGGCGAGGCTTACAAGATTAACTGCAAGGAGAAATGACCCGAGAATTCCACCGGTGGCAAGACATGATTCAAACGCTGATTTGCGGCTGCCGTCCAGAACACGACGGATGGCAATTTTCTTCACTATAACCTCTATTACCAGTGCAGCGCTGATGAACAGCAGGGTACAAGCAAGAAGGAGCACGGCACCTGCTGCTCCGAGCAGCCGATTGGAGATATCCGGATCATTAAACCATCGATCAATTAATACAGAAAAGGTGGGCGGTACGGATGGCCCGATGATATAAGCCAGATCAACAACGGACAACGAGTAGGCCAGCACTGCCAGTACGGGGAGCCTGAGCATCGGATATAATTGAGGGATGATCAACCTGGTCCAGATTCTCAGGCGGTGATACCCAAGACTGCGGCCGACCCAGATGATACGTCTGACATCAAGGCGATTGAGTCCGCTGAATATCATCAACAAAAGAAACGGCGTTTCTTTTAAAACCATGGTCAGCGTCAGGCTCAGCGCCCAGGGATCACCAATGGTAGTCCAATCCGGAGGATAGTTGAACCCGGTTGGAGATGGTGAAATCAATCTCAGCAGCCAACCGCTGGGTCCAATGATAAAAGCAAAGCCGATAGCAAATGCGGCATGGGGAAGAGCCAGCAGAGGCGCCATGTTGAGCTCGATGATTCTCCACAACCTGGAGCCGTATAAAGTAATGGCTATCCATAAAGACAGTCCAAGCGAAAGCAAGGTTGCGGTGATTCCGGAAAATATGGTGGAACGCAGAGCACCGGGCAGGCTCGGGTGTGAAAGAAGATCTGTAAACGGAGCCAAGCTGAACCTGTCAGCACCGATGACCGGCAGATAGCCGAAGGCCGGCAACCAAGTGAACACTAATCCAATCAGGATGGGCAACAGAAAAACGGTGATGGTCAGATACGGGAAAAACCTCAGGCGGCTTCGCTTCCGATTATCCATGAATATATGGTGTTAGCGTGAATAGCGCCGTACCCATTCTTTTTCGAGGGCATCAACCCAGGATGCGTGCGGCTCGAGGATAACCGTGCCCAACGCTTCAGGGCTCAGAGTGGCAATACCAAGAGGAACCTGTTCAAATAACTGGCGATCTTCAGGGCTGAGCTTGGACGTGGAGAGAACAGTTGGATCCCCCCAGATTCCAGGATCGCTTTTTCGGGCTTGGGCTTCCGGGGACAGCAGAAAATCGGCAAATACCATGGCACCTTCCCTTGCTTTGCTGTTAAACGGGATAGCCACAAAATGTGTATTTCCGATAGTACCTTTGTCATGCACGTAAGTCCTGATGCTCTCCTGGAGCTCTCCCGTGGCTATGGCATTGCTTGCCTCTGCCGGATTAAAGCTGAGCGAAATAAAGATTTCCCTGTCACTCAGCAAGCGCTTCATTTCCGGAGCGCTTTTGGGATGAGCTCTGCCGCTTCGCCAGAGATTGGGATGCAATTCATCCAGAAAATGCCAGAGTGGAGCCGTAACTTCGTCGAATTTTGCACTGTCAAACTTTTGGTACAAATGATTTCTGTTAGTTGTCAACTCAATGAGCGCCTGCTTAAGAAAGGTTGTACCGTAGAAATCAGGTGGGGCGGGATAGGTGAATCGACCCTGGTGTTTCCGGGCAAAGGTGAGCAGGTCCGCCATACTGGACGGCGATTTTTCGACAACATCCGTGTCATAGAGAAATACTAGTTGAGCCATACCCCAGGGCATCTCCTGGTGGTCAACCGGCACGGTGAAATCATAGAGGGTGGACGGTTTGTTTTCGGTGTCAACCAGGCGATAGTTTGGAAGATGTTGAGTATAAGGCTCGAGAAGCAAACCGTTTTTCTTCATGGCATGAAAATTTTCACCGTTAATCCACATCAGATCAACACTGCCGCCACTCGTACGCCCTCCGCTTTTTTCTGCCAGAATCCTGCTGACTACATCGCCGATATCGGTAACTTTTACGTGTTTAACCGTTATTCCATAACGCTCTTTGACCTGATGTCCTGCCCAGCGAATATATTCGTTTATGACATCTGAGCCGCCCCAGCCATTGAAGTAAACGGTCTGTCCTTTCGCTTTTACAATAATTTCCTGCCAGTATTCAGCCCTGATTGTGGAGGTGTTAACAAGACACAGCAGAAAAACAGTAAAAAGCAGCAGACACTTCCGGAGATTCGACATAAATGTTAGCAGCCTCGGATTAAATGAGATCACCTTCACATGGTGGCAGAAAATTTTACAAGTACCACGTTTTACCACCGCACGCAATGGAGGATAGACAGAGTGATTCTCTGTTTATTTTGCTGCATTGAGTTTGACATGATTAGATAGGACCACTATTATCATGACGTATAAAGGGAGTCATAAGATACCTGCCAAGGGAGACACAGAAATGCGATGGAAAGACGGCCGCAGAAGTGACAATGTTGAAGATCGAAGAAAAGTAAGAATATCGGGAAAAGCCAAGGGCGGCGGTATCGGTATTTTAATTCTTGCCCTTGTGGGGATGTATTTTGGTATCGATCCTACGGTAATCCTGCAGCAGGGTGCCAATCTTTCCGGACCTTCAGTACAGGAGTCTGAATATGTGCCAACTGAGGCGGAAAATGAACTTGCTGACTTTGTCTCTGTTGTATTGGCCGATACC
>JAQYVS010000214.1 GCA_030145365.1 Desulfofustis sp.
CGCTACATGGGAGAAAAGGTCGGCCTTTCCACGTTGGTGGTGTTTCTCTCCCTGGTCTTCTGGGGTTGGCTGCTTGGCCCCGTCGGCATGCTGCTGTCGGTTCCCCTGACCATGACGGTCAAATTCGCCGCGCTTACCAGCGAGGAGACACGCTGGCTCGGCATCCTGCTTGGACCAGATTCGGAAACTACAAAAGAGTGAAGCCCATGTCATTTCGACCGCAGAAAGATAGCTTTGCCTGCAACTGAGTAAGCAACATGCTGGATTTCTTTCCGTGGTCAAATAGACCATTGGGATGCGTTCAGAAGCTGAACACCGCGCCCAGCAGGGGACCATTGACGTACATGTTGGCCTGGGGGAAATCAGATTTAAAGTCATAGTGCAGATGGCGGTAGGTCAGCAGCACATCACCCCAGTCAAACTTGTAGCCAACACCAGCCATCGCCTGCAGGGTCAGATCGGAACCGCCGGCGCCGATATCAAAATAGTAGGGGAGGTACCAGTTGGCGTCCAGGTTGACGTGCCCCTTGACACCGACAATTGCGTCCCACAGATAATCTGAGACGGTGAGTGATCGGTCAAAAATCTTCACTGGACCAACATCAACCTTGAGACCAAGCGTCTGTTCGAGATAGAAGTATCTCGTACCCGCAATGATATCCAGCCTGCCCTTCTCAGTATCAATGTAATTGTAGCCGCCTGCCAGCGTGATAACCCATGCTTTTAACCCGATACTCACTTTACGATCCCGGTACAGACCGAAGGGTCCGTCACCAACTACAGTTCCCGATTTACTGCCCCCCACATTCAGGTATACCAAATCGGAGAATAGAGACCACTTCCCGTTGCGTCCCTCGAACCCCCCCATGAAAGTCATCTTGAGATTATCAAGGAGAGTCCCAAAGTCGATTTCGAAATCAACACCGCTGTTGGTTTCCCCTTTCATCTTGGGCATCCACATGTAGACATTGGCGCTGTACTCCCAGTTGCCACTGTCGTATGCATCGGCAGCATTGGCACTCAGTGGAGCCGTGGCGATCAACACTGCCGCCACGATGCCGGCAAACGCACTATTTCCAGAAATGTACTTTTTCATTCGTTTTCTCCTCTCCGGGTAAAAGTAGATCATCTATCGGCAACTGATCCATGGGATATCAGAGTTTACTTGCACATTTTCGAGTTTTCCAGAGGTTTTTAGAGACGCCGGGCTGTTTCTCACCAGCAACGTATTCAGGTGCCCTGTTGCCTTTATCTGAAAGCAGGGGTAGGCTGGCGAACATTGTGGACGCTAGCGTGGGTAGCTAAGGAAGCTCTGATCAAGTTGCTCCGCGCCTCGACCAGAGCATTCCTGCAAGTTTATCTACGGGGGAAGAGATTATCTATCAATGGCTTATAATGGGCATCAGGATCTCCCTTCCCCCGCCCCCCATTCCATAGACTTATTCAGAGATTCTCTAACCCATTTTCTGCTCTGGAACTTCAGCCTAACCTTAGGCAGAAGGTCGCTGAATCCCGAGTCGTTTCATTCGCGACTGTAAAGTGGTTCGCTTGAGTCCAAGGCGTTCGGCTGCGCCATCTATTCCACGGACTTTCCAGTTGCATTTTTCCAGCACTTTTACAATGTGCGTGCGCTCAACGTCTTCGAGGTTCTCGCTCTGCTGTTTGGAGACTGGGGAGGATACATACTTCTGTCTGGGGTAACAAGGAAAGGCACTCTCCAGGTCGAGTGTCGTGCCCGGAGTGAGTATCATGGCGCGCTCGATGACATTCCGAAGCTCCCGTACATTACCCGGCCAATCGTGGTTAGTAAGAGTCTTCATTACCCCTGGGGGGACCTTTTCTATTGTCTTCCCAAGCGTGCCTTGCAGCTCTGTGATAAAGAACCAGGTAAGCAGGGGAATGTCAGTACGACGTTCGCGAAGTGAGGGAAGCCGGATCGGAAAGACGCTCAACCGGTAGTACAGATCATCCCGAAACTTACCCTGATCAATCAGTAGATCGAGATCCCGGTTGGTCGCGGCAATGACCCGGGTGTCCACATGCCTCGTGGTTGATGATCCGAGCCTCTCGAACTCGCGTTCCTGTAGAACCCGAAGCAGCTTAGCCTGGAGTTGGATGGGCAGGTCGCCGATCTCATCTAGGAAGATCGTTGCACCATCCGCCAATTCGAAGCGGCCGATCTTCCGAGCAACCGCACCGGTGAAAGCCCCTTTTTCGTGTCCAAACAGTTCGCTCTCAATCAGTTCGGCAGGAAGGGCCGCGCAATTCACGGTAACCAGTGGACGGTCTTTACGCCTGCTCTGTCGGTGGAGCAGGCGGGCGATCAGGCCCTTACCGGTACCGGTCTTACCGAGAAGAAGAACGGTTGAGTCCGTATTTGCCACCTGTTGAACCTGATGAATGGCGGTTTGGAAGGCGTGGCTGTTACCGACAAGCTCGTCTTCATCGAAGGAGGCTTTGATTTCCTCCCGCAGGGTGACGTTTTCAGCTTCTACGTAATCTTTAAGTTGCCGGATTTCATCATATGCCTGCAGTAGCTTGAAGTCCGCCTGCTGACGCTCGACAGCGCTGGCAAGGACATTTCCCACCAGTCCCAGCTGTGGTATGGCACTCTCCAGCCATGCTCCTGGCCTGTTGATTGTGCTCAACGCAATATAACCTTGCAGGCCATGTGCTGCCACGAAGGGCGCCCACAGAATCGACCGAATGCCAATGCGCTCGCATGTCGCGCGCTCGGCAAACGCTTCGGGGGGGAAGTTGTCCATACTATGGATAAGGATAGGTTTTGACTCTCGCAGTCGTGCCGTAAGCCACGGATATTCGTCTGCGAGAATGGAGCCACGAAAGTGAGGTCCATCGACGAAGTCGGCATACCACTCGTGGCTTACTTTCAGTGTCAATTTCTCTGAACCCCGCCACTGAAGGAGGGTGCTCAAATCAGCGTCGACACATTTGCAGATACGTTCCAGGGTTTTTTCAATTTCGGCATCTACCCGTTCGGGGGAGAGGTGGACAAACTCTGAGGCTGTGGCGGCGACAATTCGCTCGAATTGTCTGAGTCGCTCCGTTTCTTCCTCCGCCCGCTTGCGGTACAAAGCATTGAAAAGAACCACGCCTAGGGCGCCGATGTGTTCGACCATGCCATCCAGCCAGGTCTTTGGGTTTTTTGAAGAGAACGCCATCCCCTCGATCCAGGATCCTCGATCATGGTGCTTCCAGAAGACGGCAGCAGAGACACCCATCCGCCGAGTGTGCTCCTGATACTGCGGCAGTTCATTGAGGTCCTCGAGTCGGTTGTAGATGAAATACCCATCACGATTAAACTGAGTTGCCATTTCCGGGCCGGGAGTGGGCTGGCTCGCCAGCATCGTCTTCCTCGGTGGTAGTTGACCCCACAGGTATAACGTGGGCATGAGCTCGCCCGTCTTTGAGATCCCTCCCAGCGAGACACTATCGACCCCGAAATACTCTCCTGCTATCTCCAGGCAATTCTGCAGCGCCGTGTCGATATCTTCGCCTTTAGCACCGACGAGCTCTGTAGTCACCTCCTGGACCAAGCGGTAGAAGCGAGCCGATTCCTTAATGTCCTGTATTTGTTTCTTCATGTTTCCAAGTATACGTCGAATTGGCCGAAATATAGACCATGTGGCCAAAAAGGCACTTCTTATTGACGATATATCGTCTTAATAAAAAGAAACATCCCACTTAAACAGCCTGAAGTTAAAGATATTTTTGTCAATTTAACAATGTGTTACCTGTTTTTTTGTATAGGTGCCTGTCCGCTGGCATGTTTTTTGTTACATACAGTAATTATGACGTTCCGTATCGACATCAAAAGTGAAGAGTCTGAGGTTGTCGTTTGCTTTGCCGGCCGCCTCTCTCGAGATGCGGCTACACAGCTAAGAAATGTCTGTGAGCCCATCGAAGGCGTGTTTGCTTTGGATCTATCGCACCTTCTCTATGCCGATGATGCTGGTATAGAGGTTATTCGGGCAATAGATGAACAGGGCACGGAGATTCGTGGGGCTTCACCGTTTATTCAGTTGCTCGTTGGTAACACGCTCGGCCAGGACGTGGATGCTGAAGATGGTTAACTAACTTATGAGGCATAATATGAATTTACGAGAAAGCGCTACCGCCTTACCCGCTCTGACAACGATTTTTGCACTGATATTGACTTTGGGTGCAATGCAGGCGCATGCAGTTGATTCTTTGCAAACCAGCCACAACAAATCACCAGAACCGATTCATCTCGCACAACAGGATATGACACCTCAAGATATTGAAAAATTTGATGATATTAAGAAAGCGGCAAGACAGGACAGAGTAGAAAAAACTGCTAAAAAAGATGCAACCGGCAACGACCCACGCGTCTTTTCAAATAAGTGGATGCCCTATTATCGCTCTACTGAACTGGAAAATGGAGTGAAACAGCAAGATCTGACCGCATTTGGAACGTTTCGCTTCAGCAAAAGAGTTGGTATGTTCTATGAGCTTCCTCTCGCCCAGTACCGTGATTTAAGCGATGTTCCAGGCGTTCCTGCGGGGACTGATGCAATTGGTTTGGGTGACATCGATATCAAATTCCTGTGGAGACCGAAAGCCACAGACTGGACCTTTGGTGAAGGTGGCAAAAAAAGCGGTTCGTTATTACTCGGGACTGATTATGTTTTACCCACCGCAACCGATGATGCGTTAGGCGGCAATGCCTTGTTGTTCGCACCGATAGTGGGGTTTGTGTGGGACATGCCGCTACATGGATTTATTGCCATGTTGAATCTCTACTATTTTGATGTTTACAAGGAGGACAGCGCACCGGATACGTCGCGGTTCGTCGGACGATGGTTTTACATGCAACCCCTTACGAAACCAGGCCCTTGGTATGGAGGCTTATATTTAATGCCGGAACTTCAGCCGATCTACGATTTTGAAACAGACGATTTTTCCTCGTGGCTTGGTCTTGAATTCGGTAAGATGTTTGCCCCGGGCAGAATCGGTTATATCAAACCGGGCTGGGGGCTTGAAAAATCTGAACTGTTTGACCGTGACTTTACCTTTGAGGTAGGGTTCCGGTGGTTTTTCTGATGGGGCGCAAGAGAATTATGAAGTGCCGACGGTATCAATGCATGAGTAGGCTGTCATAGACGTATATTGAAGCCAAGGTAATAAAAAGATAATGAATCTAAAGACCTGGCATTTCCCCAAGCGTAATTATTCTATAAGAATGAGGAATCATATGAATTTCAACAGAAAAACTTCATTTGTGCTACCTGCATTTACAGTAATTATTGTGCTGACATTGTCTATAGGTGCAATGCCGGCACATGCAGTCGATTCTTTGCAAACCGGGCAAAAGAGCAAGAGGCCCAATATACTTCTAATCGTGGCCGATGATATGGGCTACTCTGATCTGGGCAGTTACGGAGGAGAGATAAAAACTCCTGTTCTGGATCAACTGGCACAGCAGGGTGTGCGCTACACAGATTTCTATGTATCTCCAACATGTTCGGTTACCCGCTCCATGCTGCTCAGCGGAACAGACAACCACGTTGCCGGCCTGGGTAACATGGGCGAGTATAATACGCCTAACCAGGTTGGAAAACCCGGATACGAGGGTGTGCTCAACAAGCGTGTGGCTTCGGTCGCCGAGCTGCTGCAAGACAACGGCTATCACACCTACATGGCCGGGAAATGGCATCTAGGCCTTAAACCGGATCAAATTCCACACGCCCGCGGCTTCGAGCGTGATTTTTCGTTGCTGGTCGGTGGTGGTAGCCATTTTAACGATGGATGGAACCTTGAATGGCAGATACCTAAAATGCCTTATACTGAAGACGGCCGGCCCGTTAAGAAACTGCCCAAGGATTTCTACTCCACCAAGACATACACCGACAAGACCATCCAGTTCATAGAAGAGGGCCGCAAGGATGGCAAGCCCTTTTTTGCCTACATGGCATATACCGCCCCTCATGGACCATTGCATGTACCGGATGACTGGCTGCGCCGCTACAAGAATCGTTACGACGAAGGCTGGGATGGGATCCGCAAACAACGCCTTGAGCGTATGCAACAACTCGGCATTGTTGAGAGAGGCGTCAATACCGCAGACCGCTTATCTTTCGTGCCAAGGTCCACCTCACTTGCGCCTGCGGCACGTGTGGCGCAGGCACGGAAGATGGAGCTTTATGCCGCAATGGTTGAATACATGGATCGCGATATCGGGCGGGTATTCGATTACCTGAAGAAAATTGGCGAGTACGACAACACGGTGGTCATCTTCTTTTCTGACAATGGCGCAGAAGGCAACGACTTGAGAGCAATGGTGGCAGGGAGAGTAGGCTCAATGGGCTATCTCCATGCCATGAACAATTTTGCCGAAAACGGGCACAACGCTCTTGGCCGCAAGGGTACCTATGCCGAGTACGGGCCAGCTTGGGCACAGGTCTCCATGGTGCCCTTCAGGATTTATAAAGGGTGGCTCTCGGAAGGTGGCATACGCTCACCCCTGATCGTCAGTGGCCCAGGTGTGCAAGGTGTCGGTGAAATAAATAAAAAAGCTGTACTCCATGTTATGGATATTGTCCCGACAGTGTTAGATGTGGCTGGCATCAAGCATCCTTCTACCTACAAGGGACGCAAAATTGCCCCTGTACAAGGCAAGTCCTGGGTGCGAATGCTTGCAGGCAGGACCCAATCTCCCCGCACCTCCGGTGACTGGCTGGGTTGGGAGTTATTTGGTAACCGGGCAATTCGTCAGGGTGACTGGAAGATCACTTGGCTTTATGAACCTTTCGGAACTGAAGACTGGCAGTTGTTCAATCTTGCCAAGGATCCGGGCGAGCAGCAAGACCTGTCCGATAAATTCCCGAAGAAAAGGAAAACGCTTATCGCATTATGGAATAAGTATGTGAAGAAAAACGGGGTGATCATCGGACAAAGATCGCCCTTTGAAGGTACCAGAAAAGCGCTACCAGATCAGGTTCCGGAGTTTGATAATTATCCTCCTGTACGTGGGTTGGAAGCAATTCCATATGAAAAGCTCATAGAAATGATGAAAAAATAAGGAGAGAACATTGATGAATATAAAAAACAAGCATACTCGATCGCTGAAAGTGATAGCCCCTCTGGCCATGTCCTTGACGTTTAGTGGGACAGCCCTTGCTGTTGACGATGGCGCGCGTGCCTACTGGAAGGGCAGGGATGGTACAGAGGTAGTGTCCTTTCAGTACTTGAACCTGGATATGCAAGCCTCGGACACCCAACAATTTGCCCCGGATCAATACATATATCCGAATGCGGATACCGAGGCCAGTCTCTTTGTCGCTAGCTGGGCCCGTCATATGACATTGTTCAACCGGCCATCGTCGTTTGCCATTAATCTCGCCGGGGGGAGTGTCGATGCCGATATCAACACCCGTTTCGCAGCGCCGGAGTATTTGCCCTCGAGTGTTACACCAGGTACTTCGTACAGTCAGTCTTCCTCCGGGTTTGCTGACCCGAGTATGCAGCTCGACGTTAATCTTTTTGGTACACCGCCGCTTAAGAGTAATGTCGATTTACTGAACTACGAACCAACCTTTACGCTCGACGCTGCGGTGATGCTGGGAGTTCCACTCGGTGAGTACGACAATAAAAAGCTGGTGAACATTGGCCTTAACCGCTGGTGGGGACGTCTAGCTCTTCCTATGGTATATCATTTTGGTGTGTTTAATCCCGGCCAGAGGTCGAGTTTTGAGGTGACCCCCTCGGTCTGGCTATTCGGTGAAAATGACGACTTTTTGGGACAGAATTTGGAGAATGATCCCCTTTTGCAACTCGAAGCACATTTGACCCATGATTTTACTCCTGGCTTCTACGGCTCTCTGGATCTGCTTTACCGCAGCGGTTTCGATTCAGAAATCAATGGTACTGTAGTGGGAGATGAGCTCGACATCGGGAATCTTGGTTTTACCTTGAATTATCAAGCAACAGATAACCTCAGCATACGTACTGCTTTCAGCTCTAATGTGTTTGGCGATAGCGATCTGGATACCAGTACTTTGCGGCTGCAGTTTGTCTACGCATGGAACACGGCATCGGAAAACGCAAAAAGGTTGAAAAAGGGGCACTAGCTGTGGAATGTTCTATATGACTGGAAATGGTTGCCAACGCCTCGGTATTTTCCTGCGGCAACCAGGGAAAACGAGGTTCTATTATGACATTTGATAAACAGGAGGACACCTGATACGTATTAGAATTTTACAGCGGCTCTGCGCCTGTAGACCGATTGGTGTAACTTTAAATGACCATTCACGGCCTCAAAGTTTTTACGTGCCGCGTTGCAGCTGCGTTGCGCTAGCTTGCTTTCTCACCACGGCTTGCAATTCCCAACATATTGCAGCTCCAGGTAGTCTTATACTCTGTACGGATCAGCGACCTGAAATGTGTGCCCAGATATACCTTCCAGTCTGTGCGACACGAGATCCAAGGCTCGAATCGGATTGGAAAACCTACTCCAACGCGTGTGTGGCGTGCGCCGATCCAGCTGTGCAAGGTTATCAAGATGGTGTCTGCGAGATGCGCTAAGACGACTTGCTATAAAACCGTTTCTTTTGCATGGTATTGTAAAAAAAAGAACTCGAGAACATAATTCGGACATTCGAGGCCGTTGGTGTCCACTATTGGGCAATGCATTGAAAATTGTAATCTTTGTTCATGGTGCATTCTCCCCATGTTGGCATTATGACTGGTCTCTGGGTATCAGAAGATTCACCATCTGCTCAATAATGTCCGTGCACCACAATTGATCGCAACTCACGAGGTCCGTACTTATGTGTGCTACGCATAATATGCTGTTTAATATTTTCCTTATAACGACACTAACTTTTTCCGTTTCCTATAACCCGCTACATGCCTCACCAAGCACCCCGAGTCATCCATTTAAGTCTCTTGGGTACGTAAATGAGAAGAATTTCAACACTACATTAGAGGTTCACTGGGCGGGCGGACTTCCATTAATTGACGTAGTTATAAATGATAAGCCTTATACATTTTTATTTGATACAGGAGCACCAACTATTATTCCAGCCGAATTAATTAAACAGCCAGACATAAAAATCATTGAAACCGAAACTCTGTTTGATCCGTCTGGACGAAAACACACAAAACAAATCTACCAGCTCCCCTCGGTGAAAATTGGCGATATCGAGTTCCGGGATTTCGCCGTTATTGCAGCTAATTTTTCTGAAATTTTTCCCTTATCATGCTTAGGTTTTGATGGCATCTTTGGATATAACTTCATGCGAGACCTTGTCGTTACACTCAATTTAGAGCAAGACGAAATCTTTTTGTCCGACCAGCCACCTGACAGCACAGGATACATTGAGACAGAGATGAGAATCGAAGAGGACCATATCCCCAAAATCAGGTTACATTTCGCATTTGGCGAAGTATGGTTTGGCCTTGATACAGGGAATAATACGAGGATTGAAATTGGTGATCCCGCTATTATTTCTGTGCTCGAAAATCACGGATATAGATCGAGAAAAACGGTAGGCACATTTTCAGCTGAAATTAGTGGTGCGAACACCAATATGGAGGAAAGAATTTTTCTGGTAAATAACTTTTCTATAGATGAAAAAATACCGGTTGATTCGATGCCAATTCATATAAAAAATGGCGGCGCATCTTTGATAGGAAGCAAGCTACTTAAGATGTTTGCAGTAATTGCCGACTTCCCTAAGAAAAAAGTCTACTTAAAACCGCTAGTGGATGAGGATATCACAGTATCTTTCACAGACACGTTTGGCTTTAAACCTTTCTGGAGCGAGGAAAATACGCTATTCGTATCTGCTATAACTGATCATACTCCGGCCTATAATTCTGGAATGGAAATTGGAGACAGCATCATTTCCATTAACAATGAAGACACAAGTAGCTTCAGTGCAGACGATTTCTGTGAAATGCTACGAACGTTGGCGGGTGATGAAGAGTCCTATGACAAACATAAAACACTCGAAATAGTCATAAAAAAGAGTAGTGGTGAAATAAAAAACATCACACTGAAAAAATAATACATCCGGAACATGCGCTCAATCCATAATCCCTGTCCACAGACAACATGAATTTATCAGTCAATGCGAGATTCACCATGCCTCTCTCAAATAATTCTGCGGCAGCGTTTACCATTACACCTGGTACTGACACTTGCCGGATGCGCGACCTCCTCCCATATCACCAATACATAGATCACTGAGGTAAAGCCAGTTGACTATTCGCAGGTCTCCACCGGTCACAAGCATCAGCGCTCTGGCGACGTGGAGCTGTTCCTTGCTTTCTCTGGCTGTGGCACCCACGCAGCTGCCTTTTCCTACAGGGTACTTGAAAAACTCAGGGATACCCTGTACACGGAGAATGGCGAGGAGAAAGCAGCCGTCGATCAAGGAGACGATCAGTGCGGTTTCCGATACGCAGCTGCACCGCTACAACACCGATACCCTGGAGCTGATGGACAAGAGCCTGACGCGTTGGGCGCGGAAACTCTCAACAGGGGGCAAGCGTGTCAAGCCTTATTTCGTGCAGCTCGGCATCAATGATGTCAGGCAGCCCGCTGAGCTGCACTACCTCAACACGATCCCGACAAGCTTCTCGCTGAGCGATGAGCAGGTGGACCGATTGATCAAGGCCGGCCGCGAGCTGCTGCGCAACAACCCGGACTACAAGCGCTTCCTGGCCAGTCTTGGAGGCGCCCGCTGATGAGATTTCGACCGGGCAGCCTG
>JAQYVS010000249.1 GCA_030145365.1 Desulfofustis sp.
ATTTTTCCATTCATCAATGGTTGTGGTGTGAAAACTCTTTGCGGAAAAATAAGGAGAAGGAACGACGTTTTTGAGCTTTATATCCACAATGCCCTGATCAGCATGATAAGGAACCTCTATGTAAATACCGCCGCCAAGCGGGTTGGATACATTGATTTTAGCAGCATTAATATCATAAAGAACAGAACAGCGATCCAGGCGATGCAATTTAGGCAGTCTGAAAAAATCCCATGAATGGCCCCCCACCCGAACCTGGTAGCCTTTGGCCACCAATGCCGGCGGGACGATGACAGTAGCAACCGTGCCAGGCGCCAAATAGGTTCCGGTGGGCTTGCGCGCGGGCTTGGTCCAGTGCATGGTATCACGGCCAAAGGTTTTTAAGAAGCTTGCTTTTATCTTGGCGGTATAGGTCTTTTGGGGATCGGCCGGTGGGTCAACAGCGCCGGGAAAATAGGCTGACGATCCAAACTTAAAGCCGTCGAAAAGGTATTTGTTAGCTGCGATGTTACGTGCGGTATAGGTCTTATCGATGATGTTTTGCATCACCGTATACACTACCCAATTTATGTCGCTATTGGATACACTGTTTCTGCTGAAGGATTGAACGGGACTGCCCGACACCCACAAAGGTCCGATTTCAGTATCGTATGCTTCCACAAGTTTGAAACTGGCTGCAATGATTGCGCGTCTGGATCCAAAGAGGTCTTTGTTGGCGTCAATGGTGGACTTGCGTTCTGCAATCTCGGAAGGACTTAAAGGGTCGGCCTTAGTTATATGAAGTTTAAGCGAATGGAGCGCTGAAACGAGGTCTTTTTGTCGCTTCTTTATCACCGCCGAATCAACTCCTGAAAAGCCTTCCTTAGAAGCTGCCCAGCAAGAGATGGATAGCAACAGTAAAAAGCCTAAAATAATTCCGATCTGACATTTTTCATTTAATTGTTTACTAAATTTATGCCCTAGGTACATTATTCTTCCCTTTCAATGCAAACAATTTTACCAAATTCATCTTGAACTATCAAGATATCCCTTTTCTGAGGCGGTTTTCCGGCAAATTCATACGAAAGGCCGGATTTTAAGCCCCGTCTTTCTCCCAACACCTGATAGGGCATCAACCCAAATACACAGGGTCAATAAGAAAGATTGATTTTCGAGAAAGACTTGATATTCTATTGGAAAAGAATTGGTCAGTATGGATTAATTTACTTTTGGTGATAAAATGGACACATTAGCATTATTCGCACTACAGGCGTTCGCGGCCATATTTGTTATTGTCGACCCGGTGGGTAACGTCCCGGTTTTTTTGACGGTAACCCAGGGCATGTCCAAGGACCAGAAGCGAAAGGTGGCCCTGCACGCCCCAATGATAGCGACGGTTATGCTGCTATCGTTTGCGATAGGTGGCACGGGTATCCTGCGTTTATTCAATATCAGCTTTCCAGCCATGCGAATCGGTGGCGGGGTAGTGTTACTTATGGTGGCCCTGCACATATTAAGCGGCAAACAGTTTGGCTGGGGAACCAATGACAGCAATGACTCCGATCAGACAGATTCCTCCAACACCGTTGTGCCCCTGGCGATGCCCATGATGGCTGGGCCCGGGGCCATGACCACCGTTCTGGTGCTGGCAGAAAAAAGCTCCAGTACCGTGGAAACACTTATCGTATTACTAAGTATCGTATTTGTCTGCGGAATCGCTGCCCTCTGCTACAGATTTTCCCTAAGCCTGGTAAATAGACTGGGGAAAACCGCCCTGGCAACCTTCTCCTGCCTGGCTGGCCTGATCCTGGCGATCCTGGCCATACAATTCATGCTGGACGGCCTCAGCGAAGCATGCCCAAAACTATTCGGCTGAAAACAGCCCGTAAGCTAAAATAGTTTTCATGGCCGGAACTGTTGTCTGGTTAGTTATTCACGCAGTCCCTGCCGCATTTTATACAAATTCAGGTGTTTTTGAAAATCCGGGACCAGTTCATTTTGATCGGTTGATTTCGCTATTTGAATCGCCTGGCCGACGGTTTCCGCGGCTTTATCAAACTGTCCGTTGGCGGCCAGTGCCGCCGCGAGGGTATCGAGCATGCCGTGGTTTTGGTGTTTGGTAAGTTCACAGGCTCGCTGGGCAAAGACAAGGGCTTCAGGGGGATTATAAAACTTTTCGTCTTTACTCGTGGCCTTGATCCAGGCCAGGGAATTGGCTGCATACATCTGGTTAGGATCACTCTCCAATGAGTCGGACCACAGGGTTATGGCCTCCTGAACTTTGCTTTGACCATACAGCGCCATGGCCAGCTCGTTCATTATTGTTGGCTGCTTGGGTGCCAATTCCAAAGATTTGTTAAAACACTCTACAGCCTTATCTATTTTTTTCTGCCTGGTGTACAGGGCGGCCAGTTGATTGAGCATAATGGGTTGCTCAGAATTTATGCTTAAAGATTTCTGCACATAAATGAAAGCTTGCTCGTAATTCTTTTGTTTATAATACACCTGGGCAAGCTGTCCATAGGCGCCAAATTGTTCAGGATCAATTTTCAGCGATTTATGAAGTTGTGCAATTGCCAGTTCGTAATTGTCCTGCTTTAAGTAAATAGTTGCAAGGAAATTGTGCAGATTTATATCGTCAGGTTCGAGCTCGAGTGCTTTCTTCAATTGTTTGACCGATTCCGGGTAATCTTCCAATATATTGGCAATTGTCGCCAGGAAGAAATATGGTCTATATACATTCGGTTCCATCGAAATCATTTTTTCGCACATCTCTTTGGCCTGCTCATACTCTTCTTCAACCAGGACTTGTCTGATTTTTGTGTTGAGTACATGATAATCGAGCAGGTCTTTGGGATCTCGTTTGCTCGTGTCAAAGGTGAATTCTTCGGTGACAATTCCACCGACATATCCCAGTCCCTCCAGCTGTTTGAGGGTCTCGGCGTCAAGTTCCATTTTACTGTCCACACCGCTGGCTGTGATCACGTCGTCGAGCATCAGTTTCAAGCGGCCTTTCAATAGA